>JBFOLW010000231.1:0-3983 GCA_040830305.1 Erythrobacter sp. | reverse complement strand
GCGCGGCTCGCCCGCCAGCACCCGCGCGAGCAGGACGCGTGCAGTCTCGCCTCCCGAAAGCGATTGCGCGCGGCGCTCGGCGAGATGCTCTATATCGAGCGCCTGAAGCGCCGCATCGACCGGTGCGACCAGCCGGTCGCCATGCGGCATACGGCCCAGCTCGACGAGGTTGCGCACCGGCACGTCCCACGCGATTTCATGCGCTTGCGGGAGATAGCCGATAGTCATTGCCCGGTCGCGCGGCGGCATCGCATCGAGCGCCGTCCCGTCCATGGCGACCGCCCCGCCTTCGGGATGGAGCAAGCCTGCAAGCGCCTCGAGCAGGCTCGACTTCCCCGCACCATTGGGGCCGCAGATGGCGGTGATGCTGCCCGGTTCAAGATCGACCGATACATCCGATAGGCGCCTTGCGACGGACAGGCCTCGCGCAGTCAGCCTCATACCAGCCCCCGACGCATACGCAGCAGCAGGAGCAGGAAGAATGGTGCACCCAGCAGGCTCAAGGCGATGCCCAGCCGCAGTTCGGTGACCAGCGGCAGTACGCGCACGACGCTGTCGGCGACGAGCACCAGTAAGGCCCCGGCAAGCGCGCTGGGCACGATCAGTTGCGAGGGGCGCCGGTCGGTCAGCGGGCGCACGAGGTGCGGCACGATCAGTCCGACGAAGCCAATGATCCCCGCGACCGCCACGCTCGCGCCCACGGTCAGACCGACCCCCGCGATCAGCAGCCAGAGCAGCAGGCGGGTGTCGACCCCGAGCGAGCGCGCCACCGGCTCGCCCAGCGTGAGCGCGTCGAGCGCTGTTCCGCTACGCCACAGCAACGCTATTCCCAGCATTACCAGCGGCCCCGCGAGCCAGACCTCGCGCCAGCTACGGTCGGTCAGCGCACCGTTTAGCCACAGCACGATCTCGCTCATCGCGAAGGCATTGGGCGCCATCGAAATTGCCAGCGCGGTGAGCGCCCCGGCAAGGCTCGCCACCATCAGTCCGGCGAGCGTGAACAGCGCGATCCCGCCGGTCCGTCCGGCGATCGCAGCGAGCAGCGCCATCGCCCCGCCCGCGCCGACCAGCGCGAACATAGGCAGCAGCCAGGGCGAAGCGGCATAGCCGAACCACAGCGCCGCAACCGCGCCCAGCGCCGCCCCCGGCGCGATCCCGAACAGCCCCGGATCGGCGAGCGGGTTGCGCAGATAACCCTGCATCGCCGCCCCGGCAGCGCCCAACCCTGCGCCGACCACCAGCGCCAGCATCGCGCGCGGCAGGCGCAGCTCGGCGAGGATGATGGCGGCGTTGGGAGTCGCCGCCGGATCGAGCCAGACGCGGCCCGCGAGCAGCGAAAGGGGGATGGCAATGAACAGCAACACCGCCAAGAAGAGTGTCGCGCGGGTCACGATGCCGCCTCGCGAATTTCGGCAAGCCGTTCGGCCGCGCGGATAATCGTCGGCCCGCCGCAATAGAGCAGGCCGGTTTCGAAATGCTCGCGGTGCATCTGCGGCAGGGCGTCGAGCACCGGGTGGCGCTGGCCCGCCTGGCTTCCCGCAACCAGCAGGATTTGCGGGGGGGCCGCGACCACATCTTCGAGCGCGACGTAGTCGGCCTGCGAAAGCCCGCGCGAGGGAGCGACGTTCTCGAACCCGGTCCGCGCAAGAAGATCGCTCACCAGCGCCTGTTCGCCCGCGACGATCCCGCCCGGTTGCCAAAGGAGGACTTCGACCCGCTCGTCACCGGCGGGCCGGGCATCGGCCAGCGCTTCTTCGATAGCGCTGACCAGGCGCTCGCCTGCAACCGGATCCCCCGCGAGCGAGGCGAGCTCGCGGACCTGCTGCAGGCTGGACGGAACATCCCCCGCGATGCCGAATGTGACCACCTCGATCCCCAGATCGGCAAAGGCTGCGCGCGTGGCGGGCGCAAGGAAGCTGCCCGCGACGACCACATCTGGATCGAGCGCGAGCACTTCCTCGACCGTGCCCCCGGTCGCCGCGAAGCGCGCGGCAGTGGCCGGGTCCATCGAGCTCGAACGCGGGTCCTTGCTGTAATGCGATATCGCCAGCAACTGTCCCGGCGCAGCAACCTCGGCGAGGACCGCGTCGCTGCAGGGGTTGAGGCCGACGATGGTCGGCCGCTCGCCCCCGCTGCGCTCGCCGCCGACCCGTGCCGGCCCCTCGCCCGCACAGGCGGAGAGCAGCAGGACCAGCGCGGCCAGCAGGGGTTTCACATCCGCGCCCTCACACCCACAAAGGCGCCGCGACCGGGCGAATTGTAGCCCGCGACGCTCTGATAATCGCTGTCGAACACATTCTCGACGCGGCCATAGATTTCGACCGCTTCGGAAACCGGCATGGCGGCGCGCAGGTCGAACACCTCAAAGCCGCCAAGCCGGGTGGTATTGGCCGCATTGTCGAAACTCGCCCCGACCAGCCGGAGATCGGCACCCAGCTTGAGCCCGAACGGCGCCGTGTAATCGGCGAACAGCGTGGCGAGGTGCTTGGGCCGGCGTGCGAGCTGCAGGGCGGTGGTGCGGTCCTCGGTATCGACCAAGCTGTATACGCCCGACAGCCGCAGCCCTTGTACGATGTCGAATCCGGCCTCAGCCTCGATCCCCTGCGCGCGGGCGCGCGCGGTGTTGTCGTAGGTCCCGAAGGGACGGTTGGTGCAGATGCCGCCCGCCACACCGAAACAGGAAACGAAACCGATCAAATCCTCGCTGTCGCGACGGAAGGCGGTCAGCGCGAGATGCGTACCCTTGCCGCGCTCGCCCTTCTCCACGCCGAGGTCGAAACTGGTGCTTTCCTCGGGCTCGAGCGCGGTGTTGCCGAAGTTGGACAACTGCTGGAACAGCGTCGGCGTCTTGAACCCTTCGCCAAGGCTCGCGCGCACGCGCCAGTCGGTGCCGAAGCCGTAGGAGATGTCGGCGCCGTAGCTCGCATTGCTGCCGAACAGCGAATGGTCGTCGACGCGCGATCCGACATGCGCGGCGAAGCGGCCCATGACGAAACCGAGCTGGACATAGGCGCCGAAGATGTCGGCTTCGCCATCGGGGCTGAAGCTGGCCGAATAGTCGGTCCATTCCTTGTCCGCCCCGAAGGCGACCGTGACCGGGCCGATCGCGCGATATTCGCCGCGCAAGGATACGCGCTCGGAGTGCCCATCGGAGGCGAAGGTCGTGGTGCCGGTGGCATCGAGATTGTCGCGCGCGGTGTCCGACAGGCTGTAGGATCCGCGCAGCGTCAGGTCGTTGCCGTACCAGGCGAATCCCACATCGCCCCAGTGACGCCGCGTTTCCTGCGTATCGAGCGTATCGGCAAAAGCGAACGTCGGCGCCGGGAAACCGTCGAGATCGAGATCGCCCTCGCTCCAGTTGGCATGCGTGAAGATCTCGAGATTGCTGGTCACATCGACGAAGACCTGGCCGCCCAGCGCGAGCTGTTCGAAGCCGTCGCGCTCGGTGCCAGACGCTGCGGTGGAGAAGCCATCGGTGCGATAGAACGAGCCCGTCAGCCCCGCATAGTAGCCATCGCCGCTGACCCCGCCTGCCGCGCTGGTGAACAGCGTGTCGCGCGATCCGTACTCGATGTTGCCGACAAGTCCTGTTTCGCCGCGGGTGGAGATATCGATCACGCCGCCGATCGCGTCCGATCCCCAGATCGTGCTGTTCGAGCCGCGCAGTATGTCGAATTTCGACGCGGTGCCGAGCAGCAGGTTGCCGAAATCGAACCCGCCGCCAGGTGCCGCCGGATCTGCCACGCGCACGCCGTCGACCAGCACCAGCAGCTGTTCCGAATTGGCGCCGCGCAGGTTCACGCCGGTGAAGCCGCCGACCCCGCCGTTGCGGCTGAGCGACAGGCCGGGCGTGCGGCGCAGCACGCGGGCGGAATCGGCACCCTGGATACTCTCGATCTCCTCGCGATCGACGATGGTCACGGCCTGGCCCGTATTGACGATCGCAGTCCCCAGGCCGTTGGCAGTCACCGTAATCGTCGGCT
>JBFOLW010000230.1:0-3396 GCA_040830305.1 Erythrobacter sp. | reverse complement strand
GCCGCGCGATGCGCGCGCGGTGGTCAATTACGACGATGTCGGCGGGATGGACGAGACGATCCAGCAGTTGCGCGAGATGGTCGAGCTGCCGCTGCGCTATCCCGAACTGTTCACCCGGCTGGGGGTCGACCCGCCCAAGGGTGTCTTGCTGCACGGCCCGCCGGGCACCGGCAAGACGCGTCTGGCGCAGGCGGTCGCCAATGAAAGCGATGCCAATTTCTTCACCATCAACGGCCCCGAGATCATGGGGTCGGGCTATGGCGAGAGCGAAAAGGCGCTGCGCGAAGTGTTCGAACAGGCGTCCAAATCCGCGCCTGCGATCATCTTCATCGACGAGATCGACTCGATCGCGCCCAAACGCGACCGTGTGCCGGGCGAGGCGGAAAAGCGACTGGTCGCGCAGCTGCTGACGCTGATGGACGGGCTCGAGGCGCGTTCGAACCTCGTCGTCATCGCCGCGACCAATCGCCCCGACGCCATCGACGAGGCGCTCCGCCGGCCCGGCCGGTTCGACCGCGAGATCATTATCGGCGTGCCCGACGAGAAGGGCAGGCGCGAGATCCTCGGCATTCATACGCGCGGCATGCCGCTGGGCGACAAGGTCGACCTGCAGGAACTGGCCAAGGCGACCTATGGCTTCGTGGGCGCGGATATCGCCGCGCTCGCGCGCGAGGCCGCGATCGATGCGGTCCGCAGGATCATGCACAAGATCGATCTCGACGAACGGACGATACCGCCCGAGGTCCTCGACGAACTCTGCGTGACGCGCGAGGATTTCCTCTCCGCGCTGAAGCGTATCCAGCCGTCCGCGATGCGCGAGGTCATGGTCCAGATGCCCAATGTCGGCTGGTCGGACATCGGCGGGATCGGCGATGCGATCGAGAAGCTGAAGGAAGGCATTGAGCTGCCGATGAAGAACCCCGAGGCGTTCCATCGCCTCGGTATCCGTCCGGCAAAGGGGTTCATGCTCTACGGCCCGCCGGGAACCGGCAAGACGCTGCTGGCCAAGGCAGTGGCCAAGGAAGCCAAAGCGAATTTCATCTCGATGAAGAGCTCGGACCTGCTGTCCAAATGGTACGGCGAGAGCGAGCAGCAGATTGCGCGCATGTTCAAGCGTGCCCGCGCGGTCGCGCCCTGCGTCCTGTTCATCGACGAGATCGACAGCCTCGTCCCCGCGCGGGGTAGCGGGCAGGGCGAACCGCAGGTCACGGGGCGCGTCGTGAACACCATTCTGGCCGAAATGGACGGGTTGGAAGAATTGCAGTCGGTCGTCGTCATCGGCGCGACCAACCGTCCCAATCTGGTCGATCCCGCCTTGCTGCGTCCGGGCCGGTTCGACGAGCTGGTCTATGTCGGGACGCCCGACACGCCGGGCCGCCAGCAAATCCTCGGCATTCACACCAAGCACATGCCGCTGGCCGACGACGTCGATCTCGCCGCGATTGCGAGCAAGACGGAGCGCTTTACCGGCGCCGACCTGGAGGATGTCGTTCGCCGTGCGGGTCTCAACGCGCTGCAGCGGGCGGGCGGCGATGTCCAACAGGTCACCGCAGCCGATTTCGCCGAGGCCCTCGGAGACAGCCGCGCGACCGTCACTTCCCGAATGGAAGCGGAATATCGCAAGATGCGCGGCGAGCTGAAAAAGCGCGCGGCGGAAGTTCAGCCGATCGGCTTCGTCCACGAAGGCATGGTGGAATCAACGCGCGACAAGAAACACGAGTGAGCGCGCGTCCGCCGGGCCGTTCGGCTGGCTAGGGCGCCGCGGGCTCACCTGCCTTGTCGTGCCCGCCGGGCACTTCCAGCCGGTGGCGGATCAGCGAGTCGGGCTGGTTGACCTTTAGCCAGGCCAGCATGTGTTCGCGCGTCTCGCAGCGCAGCGTCCAGAGATCGCCGATCGTGTTCGCGCTCATCGAGAGGCGCAGTGCGATGCTTTCGGGATAGGCCTCGGTCATCAGCAGCTGCAGGTTGCGCCCGTCCCACAATTCATGCGCCTGCACGAAGCGTTCAAATTCGGTCCGGATCGGCTCGACCTCCGCGACGGGATCGAGATGGAGCATGACGGGCCCGGTCAGTTTCTCATCGACGCGCGACCAGTTCTCGAAGCTCTGGTCGAGGAACCGGCTGGTCGGTACCACCAGCACGCGCTCGTCCCAGGTCCGCACGGTGACATAGCTCATGCGGATTTCTTCCACCCGGCCCGCTTCGCCATCGACCTTGACCAGATCGCCGATCCTCAATGGCTGGGTCATCGCCATCTGCAGGCCGGCAATCAGCGACTTGAGTGCAGGCTGGGCAGCGGCGCCGACGGCCAGCGCGGCAAGACCGGCCGATGCGAGCATGGTTGTCCCGACATCGCGCACACCGGGAATGTTGAGCATGATCAGCGATACGGTGATGATGATGATCGCCACCTTCACCGTACGCGACAGGATCGCAATCCTGGTCAGGCGGCCGCGCTGCGAAACCGGGTCTTCCGCGCCGCTGATCTGCGCCTCGTACCCGCGCGCCAGCCCGCGTACGACGGCGTAGGCGACCCATCCGACCACCGCCGGAGTGAGGAAACGCGCCAGGCTGTCCCAGCCCTGACCGACGAGCGCGTCGTTCTCTGCCGCCACAGCGAGGGCAAAGGCGATAGCCGCCCAGCGCAGCGGCCTGCGCACCTCCTCGACGATGGCATCGTCGAGCGTACTGTCGGAGGTTTGCGCAAGCCGGCGAAGAATGGCGAAGGCTATCCAGTGAACCACCAGCGCGACTGCCAGTGCGCCTCCCAACGCGATCAGCGTATGGATCACGCCCTCGAGCGAAATCTCCCAATTGCGCGGATCGTAGCGATCTAACATGCGATCAGCCGGTATGGGGCGAAGCGCGGCAAGGCAAGCCTACTCACCTGCGGGAAGCTCGATCGAAACAACCAAGCCTTCCTTGGTGAAGTTGCGCTCGAACGTGCCGCCGAACTGGCGCGCAGCGCTGGTCATCAGCAGACTGCCGAAGCCCTTGCGTTCGGGCAGTTCTTCGAGCTGAGCGCCGCTCTCGCGCCAGGTCAGCTTCACTGTGCCGTCCTTTTCGGCCCAAGTGACGTGGACCGTTCCCTCGTGCTTCCACGCGCCATATTTGACGGCGTTGGTGGTAAGCTCGTGGAGCACCAGGCCGAGCGGGGTCACGCGCTTGGCCGGAAGCATGACTTCCGGGCCGTCGATTTCAGCCGGATGCTTGCTCGATCGATAGGGGGCGAGCGAGGTTTCGACCAGCGCGCGCAGCGAGGCGACGGGGCGGTCGAGCTCGCCCTGGCTGACCTCGTGCGCGGTCAGCAGCGCGCGAATACGCTGGGCGATGCTGTCGGTCACCTCTTTCGCCTCGGGCTTGTCGCGCGCGCTCATCTGGACGATCGCGAGGATG
>JBFOLW010000229.1:0-8023 GCA_040830305.1 Erythrobacter sp. | reverse complement strand
TTCGCCTGCCGCGGGAGCTGGCCGAGCACTTCGCTCTGCAACTCGCCGAGCCGGGCGGCAGCGCCGGCTGCGCCGCATTTGGGTGCTTCATACTTTCCGCGCGCCTCGCGCGCCTCGGTCATCGCGCTGCGCGGCAGGAGATAGCGTTCGACCCGGAACAGGCGCCGGTCGGGATCGAAGCTACTGACCGAGACAGCGTCCTCCGAATTGGGGACGAACACCCGGCTCCAGGTGCCGCCCGAATAGCCATATTGGGTGCGGGTATTGACGCAGCCATCTTTGGTCCAGTCGAACTCGATATCTTCTGCTTCCGCGCTGGTAATGCGGCTGCGCTCGGGAACGAGCGAGCACACAAGCGCGAGGTCTCCTGTCGCCGGGACCTCCCCGCTGTCCGGTTCGTCCTCGCCGTCTTCCATCGCCGCAGCGACGCGGCGGTCGATCTCGTCGAGCCCGGGGCGGGTAAGGTAGGCGGCCAGCGCAGCGAGGACCACGGCGGCTGTCGCTCCGCCGACGATGCGCAGGCGGGCGTCGTCGCGCTCATCTTCGTGCTGGTTCCACAGCGACAGTGCCCACTGGCCAAGCCCGAAGGCGACGAGCAGCAGCACGAAGGCAAGAAACACACGATCCTCGCGCTCGGTCAGGACGCCCTGCTCGGCTTCGAGCAATGCACGCTCGCGCTTCGCGCGCCGCGCTTCGGACCGCTCGGCGAGGTCGGCGCGCGCGGCCATCTGTTCGCGCTGCAACCGCTCGCGTTCGGCTGCATCGAGATCCGCCATCGACCGGCAGGCGCTGCCGTTGACGCGCGGTTCGACCTCGTTGGCGCGCAGGAAGGGGACAAGCTCGCGGTTGGAGACGGCGAAGAAGAATTCCGCATCGCCGCCGTCATTGTCCGCCCCGAAGCTGTTGACGCCGACCACGCGGCCGCAGGGATCGAGCAGCGGACCGCCCGAATTGCCGCGTGCGATCGGCGCGGTGTGGAGGATCGTGTCGAACTGGCGGCTGGGCCGGGCACCGGAAATGAACCCGCGGCTCTTCACCGGCGGCTGGCTGCGGAAGATATCGCTGAACCCGAGCCCCTGCGCGCGATCGACATTCATCGGGTATCCGACGCTGGTCACCTCGCCGCTGTCGGGGGGCATCCCGCCGGCCAGCGCCAGCGGGGGCAGGCGCAGGTCGCCGGTGATGCGGATCAGCGCAAGGTCGTTGCGCGGGCTTACCGAAACCGGCTGGCCGAAGACCGCCTCGCCGCCGCCGCTCGGAATGATGCCGATTCGCAGATCGTCGTCGCGCAGCGCGTCACGCAGGACATGCGCGTTGGTGACGACCCGGTCGGCGGCAACCGCAAATCCGGTGCCATGGCTGATCGGGATCAGCTCGCCGTTCTCTTCGGCGATGATGATCACGCGCACCACGCCGCGTGCGGCAGCATCGATGTCGGCCGGTTCGGCTTGAGCCAGAACGGGCACAAGCAGTGAGAGAAGCGCGGCAAGGAGTGCAGGAAGGCGTCCCATCGAGCCCGCCTTTTGACGATCATTGCCTTTGATCGCAAGCCACGGGATGCACGACTGCCGATCGGCGCGCACAATCGGGCAACTTACGCTATGGAGCCAAACGTGACGATTACCGACGAGACTGCCTGGGCTGCCGTGATGCGCCGCGATCGCGCCTTCGACGGTCGCTTCGTGACCGGCGTACTGACCACCGGCATCTATTGCCGCCCGTCCTGCGCGGCGCGGCATCCGGCGCGCGGCAATGTGCGCTTCTTTACCGATGGCGCGGCAGCGCGCGCGGCGGGCCTGCGGGCCTGCAAGCGTTGCCTGCCCGACGATGTGGGGCGCGACGAGGCGGCCGTGCTTGCCGCGATCGACGAGATTCGCGGCGCCGAAGACGCCCCCTCGCTGGCGGCACTGGCGCAGCTCACCGGCTATTCTCGCACGCACTTCCAGCGGGTCTTCAAGCGCGCGATCGGGCTCTCGCCGGCAGCCTATGCCCGCGCGCTGCGCGAGGAGCGGGCGCGCGACGCCCTCGTCGCCGGTTCGAGCGTGACCGACGCCATCTACGAGGCGGGCTACGGCTCGGCCTCGCGCTTCTATGACAATACGAAAGGAAGAATGGGCATGACGCCGAGCGACTGGCGCAATGGCGGCAGCGGCCGCACCATCCACTGGACCTGTGTCGAGACGACGCTCGGCACCATGCTTGTCGCCGCGACGGAAAAGGGCGTGTGCTGCCTCTCTTTCGATGAAGGCGAAGAGCACTTGCGCGCGCGGTTCCCCAAGGCCGAGCTGGTCGAAGGGGGCGATGACTTCCGCGCACTGTTCGAACAGGTCACCGCCGCGGTCGAACAACCGGTGAACGCCACCACTGCCGACATCCCGCTCGATGTTAAGGGCACTGCGTTCCAGCAAAGCGTGTGGCAGGCGTTGCGCGAAATCCCGGCTGGCGAGACGCGCAGCTATGGCGAACTTGCAGCAGCGCTGGGCAACCCCAAGGCCAGTCGCGCGGTCGGCGGTGCCAATGGGGCGAACAACATTGCCGTACTGATCCCCTGCCACCGCGTCATCGCTGCCGACGGCGGTCTGGGCGGCTACGCCTATGGCACGAAGATCAAGGCCGAACTGCTGCGGAGGGAAGGCAAGTGACGAGCAAAGTCGAAACCTTCCGCGCGTTGCACGTGCCCGGCGACCCGCTGGTGCTGTACAACATCTGGGATGCGGGATCCGCGCGCGTGGTCGCCGGAACCGGCGCCAGGGCGATCGCCACCGGCAGCTATGGCGTGGCCGAGGCCAATGGCTTCAGCGATGGCGAGACCCTTCCGCTCGAGATCGTGCTCGAGAACCTCCGCCGCATCCTAACGGTCACCGACCTGCCGGTCACGATCGACATGGAAGCGGGCTACGGCGGCACCCCGGCGGAAGTCGGCGCTTCGGTCGGCAAGGCGTTCGCAATGGGCGCGGCAGGCATCAACATGGAGGATCGGCTGCCGGGCGAAACCGATCTCCTGCCGGTTGCTGCTGCGGCAGAGCGGATCGCCGCCGCTGCCGCGACGGGTATCCACGTCAATGCGCGCACCGATGTCTATCTGGGTGTCGACCCGGCGGACTATTCGCGCGACCTGATCGATGCGGTGCTGGACCGGGCCTCGGCCTATGCGCAGGCCGGGGCAGGGAGCCTGTTCGTCCCGTTCCTTGGCGATCACCCCACGATTGCCGCGATCTGCAAGGCCTCGCCCCTGCCGGTCAATGTGCTGTGGGCGCCGGGGCGGGGCTCGGTTGCGGAACTGGCCGATTTGGGTGTGGCGCGCATCAGCTACGGCCATCAGCCGTGGAGCTGGGCGATGGAAAAGCTGGCCGCCGACGCCCGCGCGATCCACGCTGGATAGCCCGGGCGCCGACCATCGGCCTGCCGTCAGTCGGCGCCGACGAAGATCGCCTTCGAATTGGCGAACTCCTTGATGCCGAAGCCGCCGTGTTCGCGGCCGTAGCCCGAATTCTTGACCCCGCCGAAGGGCATCGAGGGATCCGCCACGCCATAGGTGTTGATGAACACCATGCCGGTATCGAAATGCGTCTTGGCCAGCTCGATCGCGCGGTCGGTATCGCGGCAGAGGATCCCGCCGCCAAGGCCATAGCGGCTGTCATTCGCGAGCCGCATTGCATCCTCATCGTCTTTCGCACGGATGACACTGGCGACGGGTCCGAAGATTTCGTCGTCATAGGCGGGCTGTCCCGGCGCGACATCGACCAAGACCGTGGCCGGGTAGTAGGCACCGGGACCGCCCGGGATTTCGCCGCCGCAGGCGACCTTGGCACCCTTCTCGACCGACTGGTCGACCTGCTTCTGCACGTCCTCGCGCAGGTCCTTGCGCGCCATCGGCCCCATGTCGCTGTCGTCGGCCAGCGGATCGCCGATCTTGATCGCCTCGAACCTGGCGACGAATTTTTCGAGGAAGTCATCATAGACCTTGTCGGTCACGATGAAGCGCTTGCCGTTGATGCAGGTCTGGCCATTGTTGTAGAGCCGCGCCCGCGCGCAGACCTCGGCCGCCTTGTCGAGATCGGCATCCTCGAGCACCAGATAGGCATCGTTCGAGCCAAGCTCGAGCACCAGCGGCTTGAGCACCTTGCCCGCCGCTTCAGCGATATGCTTGCCCGCGCCGTCCGAGCCCGTCAGCGTGACGCCGCGCACCTTGTCGTGCTCGACGATCGCATCCGAGGTGTCGTGATCGATGACAAGTACGGTGAAGAGGTTTTCGGGCAGGCCGCCCTTGGCGAAGATTTCGGCGATCTTCAGCCCGCTGCCGGTACAGTTCGAGGCGTGTTTGAGCAGCACGCCATTGCCGGTCATGAGGTTGGCGATCGCGTAGCGGATTACCTGGTAGGCGGGGAAGTTCCATGGCTGGACGCCGTAGATCACGCCGATGGGCGAATAGGTGACGATGCCGCGCCCGGCATTGTTCGGCTCGCGCTGCTCGTCGGCCAGTTCCTTCGGTCCGTTCTCGGCGGTGTAGTCGCAGATCGCGGCACACAGTTCGACCTCGTCGCGGCTGTCGCCGATCAGCTTGCCGACTTCGGCGGTCATCAGCTGCGCAAGCTCTTCCTTGTGGTCGCGCAGCGCCTTGCCGAGCCCCTTGATGACCTGCGCCCGGTCATCGAGGCTGCGCAGACGCCATTGCTCGAAAGCGGCGTGGCATTTGTCGACCGCTTCGCAGGCCTCCTCGCGCGTGAGCTTGCTGTAGGTCTGGATGTCTTCGCCGGTGGCGGGGTTGACGGTTGTGATGTCGGACATGGGGGCCTTTCGTGTCTGCTTTCACAAGAGAAAGGGACGAGGCGCATGGTCGTTCCGCCAACGGCGTGAGGTTCCGCGTAATCTGCGATGCACCGCGCCATCCGGGCCATGCGCTGTCGCGATGGCTCGATAGGCGATACGAAAACGGGACGGGCGATCCGCTCGCCCGTCCCGTCCGAATAGTCCGACGCTTGCCGATCAGAGGCCGCTGACCATCCCGTCGACGCTCTTGCTGACGAGGATGTTGACCGCGACACGGCGGTTCTGCGCCTTGCCCTGTTCGGTCGAATTGTCGGCCGCCGGGTCGGCCTCGGCCATGCCGGTGGGGACCATCATGCGGTAGGGCTTCCAGCCGCATTCCTGCTGCAGGAAATTGACCACGCGCGTGGCGCGCTTCTCGCTCAGCTCCTGGTTGTATTCATAGTCGCCCACCGAGTCGGTGTAGCCGACCACCAGCAGCAGGGCATTGTCGGTCGACTGCGCCTGCTGCGCCGTCTGGCACAGCTCGTAACGCGCTTCCTGCGAGAGATTGTGCTTGGCAGTGTCGAAATAGACGTTGGTCGTGCCCTTGACGTTGTACTCGTCGATGTTGGCGACGCGGCCACGCAGCGCCTCGGTGGCGGCTTCGTTGGCGGTGAAGCGCTGGTCGGTGCCATTGTGGATCATCCGCGCCGTCTTGAGGTCCTTGCTCTTGAGCGCGACCTTGGTGGCGATCAGCCCGCGATCGGCCCACTGGACCGTCTCGATGTCGACGGGCAGGCCGTTGAGCAGATCGGCTTCGGTCATGGTATCCTTGTCGAGGCCGAGAAAACCGCCACTGCTGCGGATTTCGGTTGCCGGGCTGATGGCCACGATGGTGCGTTGCCCCTCGGCGGTCCTGACTTCGATCAATTCGCCCTTGCGCGCCGAGATTACGCCCTCGACAGTCGGTCCTTCGGGGAGGCCCGAAAGGTCGCGGGGCAAGCTGCCGGTCACGGTGATGTCGGTGGACTGCGCCTCATAGCCCGATTGCGTCTCGAGTTCCTGGGCGGATGCCGGGGCAGCGAGCAGGCTTACCGCCGCCAGGGCAGCGGCGCTGTTGGAAATCGTCTTCATATACATACTCCTGAATTGGTGCTCGGCCATGCTTCCGCCGGTCAGGTTCGAGACCGGCAAATCCCCGGCTGTGCATGGCCGGACGTCAGACCCCCTTTGTCCAAGTAACGTGGTTTCGCGGCGGGATTGCCGCAGGTGCGCGGCGGGTGTCGGCCCGAGCCTGTCGGCCCGATGAACGATTGCGGCAGAATAGTGGCGGAAAGGGTTGGCGCGGGGGCTCGCTGCGACGAACGGTTTCCGGTCAGTCGTTGCTGGCCCAAGCCCCACCGGCCGGCGCCAGCGAGTCGAGGAATGTCTCCGCGCTCTCGAGATAGTCCTGCTGGCGCTCTTCGCCCATCCGGTCCCAGGTCGAATAGATCCGGCCGATCCGGTGGTTCTTTTCCAGCCGCTCGCGGTGGCGGTGCATGAAATGCCAGTAGAGCGGGTTGAAGGGGCAGGCGCCTTCGCCCGTTTTCTTGCTTGGCGAGTAGGTGCAGCCCGCGCAGTAATTGCTCATCTTGTTGATGTAATTGCCGCTGGCCGCATAGGGCTTGGAGGCCAGCTTGCCGCCGTCGGCGTAGAGGATCATCGCCGCGACATTGGGCAGTTCGACCCATTCATAGGCGTCGGCATAGACCACGAGATACCAGTCCTGCACCTCGCGCGGACTGATCCCGGCCAGCAATGCGAAATTGCCGAGCACCATCAGCCGCTGGATATGGTGCGCATGCGCATTGTCGCGCGTGGTCCGGATGCAGTCGGCAAGGCAGGCCATGTCGGTCTCGCCGGTCCAGTAGAAATCGGGCAGGCCGCGCTGCGCATTGAGCGCGTTGGCCTTCTGCAGGTGCGGCATCTGGTGCCAGTAGAAGCCGCGGACATATTCGCGCCAGCCGATGATCTGGCGGATGAAACCCTCGACCGAATTGAGCGGCGCCTTGCCGTCCCTGTAGGCTTTCTCGGCGCGGCGGCAGAGTTCGAGCGGGTCGAGCAGGCCGAGGTTGATGCTGGTCGAGAGCATCGAGTGGAACAGATCGTCCTCGCCCGCGACCATCGCGTCCTGATAGGGGCCGAAGCACTCGATCCGCTCGGCGAAGAAGGCATCGGCGGCTTCCTGCGCCTCGTCGCGGGTCACGGGCCATTCGAACTTTTCAAGTGAGCCAAAATGGTCGCCGAAGCGGTCTTCGACCAGCTGGATAACTTCCTGCGTTATGTGGTCGGGGTCGAACTTGGGTCGCTCGGGTGCGGATAGCCCTTCCTTGGGGGGCTTGCGGTTCTCGCTGTCGTAATTCCACTCGCCGCCTTCGGGCTTGCCGTCATCGTCGACCAGCAGGCCGGTCCTGCGGCGCATCTCGCGGTAGAAGAACTCCATGCGGAGCTCCTTGCGATCCTCTGCCCACTCATCGAATTCGGCCTGCGAACAGATGAAGCGATCGTCGCGCAGGATCTCGACCTCGCAGGCGAACTTGTCGGGCCACTGGTCCATCGCCTCGCGCACGCGCCATTCGCCCGCCTCGACCACGCTGACCAGCCGCGGGTCACGCCGCTCGGTCGCGCGCGCTACCTCGCCTGTGAAGCTGCCCGCATTGTCCTCGTCGTCGAGTTTGACGTAATCGACCGTCCACCCCGCATCGCGCAGTTCCTCGGCGAAATGCCGCATGGCGGAAAAGATCAGCGCGATCTTCTGCTTGTGGTGCCTGACGTAGGTCGCCTCGTCCCACACCTCCATCATCAGGATGACGGTATCGTCCTTGGTCCGCCCGCGGATCGAGGCGAGGTCGCGGGTCAGCTGGTCGCCGAGTATGGGGACGAGGACGGGGCCGGGCATGGTTGTTCCAATGCCCGGCCGCCGCGATGGTGCCTCAGAGCCTGGCGATTTCCTGCCTGGCCGCAGTCATGCCCTGCTCGATCGCCTCGGGTCCGTAACCCGCTTTCTCGACGCGGACGAAGTGCACGTCTTCCACCCCGATGAAACCGAAGAAGGCGGTCAGCAGGCTTTCCTGGTTCTCGGCCAGCTGGTCGGTCGAATATTCGCCGCCGCGCGCCGAGGCGATCACGACCTTGCGCCCTCCGGCCAGTCCTTCGACACCGTTCTCGCCATATTTGAAGGTGACCCGCGGCACGCCGAGCCGGTCGAGCCAGGCCTTGAGCTGCGAGGGAATGG
>JBFOLW010000228.1:0-2272 GCA_040830305.1 Erythrobacter sp. | reverse complement strand
TCTTCGAGCGGTTGACCGAGCTGTTCGAGCATGGCCACAGCCGCGATGTGGGCGAACTGATGTCGGATATCCGGTTCGCCGATCTGGAACGCACCGCTGACGCCGCAGTACTGATCGCGGTGACTGAGCAGCCCAGTCCCACCGTGCTGCTTACCCAGCGTCCACGCACCATGCGCGATCATCCCGGCCAAGTCGCCTTTCCCGGTGGCAAGCTGGACCAGGGCGAGGACGCGGTAGAGGCCGCGCTGCGCGAGGCGTGGGAGGAACTGGCGATCGCCCCCGAGCACGTGCGGATCATTGGCACGACCGACCGCTACCAGACGGGCACGGGCTTCGATATTACACCGGTCCTCGCGACGGTTCCGCACGATCTGCCGATCCGCCCCGACCCGCGCGAGGTGGAAAGCTGGTTCGAATGTCCGCTCGACAAGCTGATGGATGCATCGCAATGGGGCCGCAATTCGGTGTTCTGGAAAGGCGCGATGCGCGAATATCTTGAGATGGACCATGAGGGTTACAGGATCTGGGGCGTAACGGCCGCGATCTGCTGGAATCTCTCGCGCCGCATCGCCTGGCTGGATGCAAACAAATGAGCGCACAGCTTCCCCAAGCCGACTGGACCAAGCGTGAGACGCTGGCGAAACTGGTGAGCGCGCTTGGCGCGGAAGACGTCCGCTGGGTGGGTGGCTGCGTGCGCGATACGCTGCTGGGTCACGCGGCCAACGATATCGACGCGGCGACACGGCACTTGCCCGCGACCGTGATCGACCGCTGCAAGGCGGCGGGTATCCGGACCGTCCCAACCGGCATCGACCATGGTACGGTTACCGCGGTTCTTGCCGACGGCAATGTCGAGATCACTACGCTGCGCCGCGATGTCGCGACCGATGGCCGGCGCGCGACGATCGCCTTCAGCGAAGAATGGCGGGACGACGCGGCGCGGCGCGATTTCACCATCAACGCGCTCTACGCCCATCCCCTGACATTGGAGATCAGCGACTATTTCGGCGGGCTCGCCGATCTCGCGGCGCGTCACGTCCGCTTTATCGGCGATGCTGCCACGCGGATCCGGGAAGACCATCTGCGTATCCTGCGCTATTTCCGCTTCGCCACGCGCTTCGGGGACGAGTGGGACGCGGAGGCCACCGCCGCCTGCAGCGCGCTGGCAGCCACGCTCAAGGGCCTCAGCCGCGAGCGCGTCGGACAGGAACTACAGAACCTGCTGGCCCTGCCCGATCCCTCGGCCACGCTCGCGAAGATGCGTGGGCTGGGTGTATTGGCCGAAGTACTACCCGAAAGCGGCAAGCGCGAGATCGGGCAGCTGGCCGCGCTGGTCGACGCCGAACGGCAGGCAGGCGTGTCCCCCGATGCGATGCGCCGTATGGCTGCGTTGTTGCCGGCGATCCCTGCTGTGGCCGAGACAGTCGCCGCGCGCTTGCGTCTTTCCCGCAACCAGCGCGACCGGCTGATGTGCGTCGCCCGGCGCGAGGCGGATGACGGGAACCATCCGCGGGGCCTCGCCTACGAGGTCGGGAGTTGTTGCGCGCTCGACCGCCTGCTGATTTCCGGTAGCGACCCTGCGCCGATCATCGGGTGGAACGCACCCACATTCCCGCTCAAGGGCGGCGAGATCGTCGCTCGTGGCGTCGACAAGGGGCCCGAGGTCGCCCGCATGCTGCAACGCATCGAAAAGCGCTGGGTCTCGGAGCATTTCCCGCCTCGCTCGCGCGTCGACGAACTGCTCGACCAAGAGCTCTCCAACAGCTGAATTTGCGCTCACAAGGGCTTCAGCCTGGCTTAAGGTGCAATGCAGCATAAGGGGCGTGCGGTTGCAAAAAGACGCATTCCGTGAAATAGAGCCCGCGTTCTCCCGGAGGGGGACCGTGGGTGGTGCGGAAAATCTTTCTTGCCCGCTCTTTCCATTTTGATCGGCTTCGGTGCGTGTTTCGCGCGTGGGGAAGCCGCGTATTACGAATTACAAAGCCTTGGAGTTGCACATATGAACATCGCGAAGCTGGCACTTGCCGCTGCCGCCCTCACCACCACCGCCGCTGTCGCCCCGACCGTCGCCGTCGCCCAGGAAACTGCTGCTGCAGTAGCCGCCGGCGCGACCGTCTATGGCAATGACGGCGTTGAAATCGGCACTGTCGAGAGCATCGATGGTGAAACCGCAATCCTGGTAGTCGATGGCATGAAGGCGCCGGTTCCGGCTGCCGCTTTCGGCACCGGTGAGAAGGGCGCCTCGCTCAACGCCACCAAGGCTCAGATCGTC
>JBFOLW010000227.1:0-3169 GCA_040830305.1 Erythrobacter sp. | reverse complement strand
GGTATCGCCCGGTCGGTCGCCCGCCCGGCGGGCGGGGGGGGCTCGCGGGTCTGGCCCCTCCCGGGGGGAACACCCGCCCCGCGCATCGGCGAAGAAAGCGGAGGCGGGCCGCCCCCGCCGCCCCCCCCGCCGGTATAGCGCTCCTCGCCCCGAAACAGAATTCCGCCCAGGAATGTTCCGGTGCACAGGATCACCGATTTCGCATGGAGTGCCGTGCCATCGGCGAGATCGAGCCCGACCACCCGCCCACCGGCAAGACGCAGACCCGCTACTTCGCCTGCAACGGGTTCGAGCGAGGACTGTTCACGAACAATTTGCTGAACTGCGTGGTGGAAGAGCTTCCGGTCGGCCTGCACACGCGGGCCCCATACCGCGCTGCCCTTGGAACGGTTGAGCATCCGGTAATGAATCGCCGCCGCATCGGCTGCCCGGCCGATCACTCCATCGAGCGCATCGACCTCGCGGACAAGATGCCCCTTGCCCAACCCGCCGATGGCCGGGTTGCAGCTCATCGCGCCGATCTTCTCGGGATCCAGCGTGATGAGGCCGGTGCGCGCACCCATGCGCGCAGCGGCGCAGGCCGCCTCGACCCCGGCCTGGCCGCCGCCGAGTACAAGGACATCGAATTCGTGCATTGGACGCGCCCTTTAGCTTCCGCCCGGATTCGCGTCAAAGGGCGATGTTTCACGTGGAACATCATTTCCCGATGCAGAACCGGCCGAACAGGGCGTCGAGCATTTCCTCGGTCGAATCGCGCCCGACCAGCGCATCGAGCGACTGGCGCGCGCTGCGCAGGTTTTCCGCCGCTACGAGCAAATCGCCCGCAACATCGACCGCTTCGAGATATTCGGCCGCCTCGAGTGCCAGCCTTTTCTGTCTCCGGTTGAATGCCACGCGATCAACAGGAGGCAGCGCCGCCCTGCCCCGCTCGACCAATCGGGCCAGCAATGTCTCCAACCCGGCACCGGTTACAGCCGAAACCTGTATCGCGGGGCTATCTGACCTATTCGAGAGGTCCGATTTGGATTGCACCAACAACGCGCCCTCTGGAGCATCGTTCGCATCGCCAAGCCAGAGGACTATCTGTCCGGCCGCAATTTCGCGCCGCGCCCGTTCGATGCCGATCTCCTCGATCGCCCCCGCCCCTTCGTCGCGCACGCCGGCGGTATCGATCAGCACGAAGGGCACCCCGGCGATCGAGACTGGACGTTCGAGCACATCGCGCGTTGTTCCGGCCTCCGCGGTCACGATGGCTGCTTCGTCGGCCAGCAAGGCGTTGAAAAGTGATGATTTACCCGCATTCGGCGGACCAGCCAAGACAACCCGGACACCATCGCGCAGCCGCTCCGCTGCCGGACGCCCTGAAACCTGCCGGACTTCTGCAACCAAGTCCGCGACCTGATCAGCAAAGGATGCCGGAAGGCTGGCCACGTCATCCTCGTCGGCAAAGTCGATGACCGCCTCGACACCGGCAGCGAGGCCGAGGATGGCATCCCGCCAGCCCTCGATCCGACGCGAAACTTCGCCACCCGCAGCCAGCAGCGCACCCCTGCGCTGCAATTCGGTTTCAGCCGCAAGCAAATCGGCGAGGCCCTCCGCCTCTGCCAGGTCGATGCGACCGTTGGTGAAGGCGCGCCGGGTGAACTCGCCAGGCTCCGCCTCGCGCAACCCTTCCATGGTCCCCAGCGAAGCCAGGATTGCCGCCACGACTGCCCGGCCCCCGTGGCAATGGATTTCCGCCAGATCCTCGCCCGTGGCAGCGGCCGGTCCGGGAAACCAAAGGACGAGCGCCACATCGAGCACCTCTCCGTCCGCATCGCGCAAGGTGCGCAGCCTCGGCGAGCGTACAGGCGGCAAGCTCCCGGTAAGCGTCGCCAGCGCGCTGCCCGCTTCGGCTCCGCTGATCCGGATGACCCCGATCCCAGCGGGCGGGGCGCCGCTGGACAGGGCGAAAATCGTGTCGTCCATCGCGGCGCAGCGCCCTTAGTCGTTGTCGGTGGACCTACCCTGCTGCGAAGAGCGCGCCGCGTTGGCCCCCTCCATGAAGCTCTGGAACAGCTTGAAACCCGCCTGCCCCATGGGCGCGAGCTGCTTGGCGTATTCCTGCAGCTGGTCGGTGTTGTTCACGCCCTTCATCGCCTTCGACATCATGTCGACATAGACAGCATTCGCCTTGCCCACATCGGGCAGCCCCATGAAGGTCCGCGCCTCTTCGGGCGTACAGTCAATTTCGATATGGACCTTCATCGCGCTTTCTCCGTTATGGCTTGCGAAGCCCTATTTGGGTCCGCATCACGCGTCATGCAAGCATAAGACACCGATTCAACCAAGGGAGGCGACAAGCCCATGAGCGAGACCGTCACGATTTCCACCCTGTCCGGCAGCGAATCCTTCAACGCCTACGTCGCGCGGCCCGCTGGCGCGCCCACGGCAGCGGTCCTCGTCATCCAAGAGATTTTCGGGGTCAATGCGGGCATTCGCCGCAAATGCGACAGGCTCGCCGAAGAGGGGTATCTTGCGATCGCGCCCGACCTGTTCTGGCGGCTCGAACCCGGCGTTGAGCTCGATCCCGATGTCGAACCCGAGTTCCAGCGGGCGCTCGCCCTGATGGGCAAGTTCAACCAGGACCAGGGTATCCGCGATATCGAGGCGACGATCCACCATATCCGCCGCGAGGAAGACGTGCCCAAGGTGGGCTGCGTCGGCTACTGCCTTGGCGGGCGGCTCGCCTTCATGACCGCCGCGCGCACCGATGTTAACGCGAGCGTAGGCTATTACGGCGTCGGCATCGATGGCCTACTGGGCGAGAAGCACGCAATCGCGCATCCGCTGATGCTGCATGTCCCCACCGAAGACGGCTTCGTCGACAAGGCTACGCAGAAAGCCATGCACGAAGGGCTCGACGACCCTCCCAAGGTCACGCTGCACGACTACGAAGGCCTCGATCACGGCTTCGCAACCGAGTTCGGCAAGCGGCGCTCGGAAGAAGCAGCTCAACTGGCGGACAAGCGCACTTCGGAGTTTTTCACGCTGCACCTCGCCTGACTCGTGGAGCATATACCCTTCCGCTACATCGTTCCCGCTGCGCTGTTCTCGCTGGCTGGCGCGGCGTGGTGGTGGGAACCCGCGCAGTGGGCGTTGTGGGTGCTTGTCCCGCTCGCGGTCCTGG
>JBFOLW010000226.1:0-3258 GCA_040830305.1 Erythrobacter sp. | reverse complement strand
GTCGTCGAGGAAGAGGTCGAGCACGTCGATGAAGTTGGTGCCGTTGACGGGGTCGCCGCCGATGCCGACCGCGGTGGTCTGGCCGAGGCCGACCATGGTGGTCTGGTGGACGGCTTCATAGGTCAGCGTGCCCGAGCGCGAAACCACGCCGACGCTGCCCTTCTTGAAGATGCTGCCGGGCATGATGCCGATCTTGCATTCGCCTGGGGTCAGCACGCCGGGGCAGTTTGGGCCGATCAGGCGCGACTTCGAGCCCTGCAGTGCGCGCTTGACGCGCACCATGTCGAGCACGGGGATGCCTTCGGTGATCGCGACGATCAGTTCCATTTCGGCATCGATCGCCTCGAGGATCGAATCCGCAGCGAACGGCGGCGGGACATAGATGCACGATGCGGTCGCACCGGTTTCGGCCTTGGCTTCGGACACGGTGTTGTAGACCGGCAGGCCGATATGCTCGCTTCCGCCCTTGCCGGGGGTCACGCCTGCAACCATCTGCGTGCCGTAAGCGAGCGCCTGCTGCGTGTGGAAGGTGCCGGTGTCGCCGGTCATCCCTTGGGTGATGACCTTGGTGTCTTTGTTTACGAGGATACTCATTCGGCACTCTCCTGGGGGATGGCTGTAATTTCGAAACGGGCGATCGGCTTGTCGCGGTCCCCGGCCGGATCGAGACGCATTTCCTTGTCGTCCATGATCCAGAAGTAGGTGGGACCTTCGGCGCGCACCGGCATGCCGATGATCTGCGATACGCCTTGCGCGGTGGGACCATAGTCGGCGGTATCGTCAAGCTTTGCGAAAACCACGCAGGCCTTGGCCTTCAGATCTTCCTTGCTGACGATAATCAGCGCTTCATTGTCCTGCTTCTCATAGACCCCGCGCACCTTCATTGCCTTGCGACCGGCGCGCTTCTGGTACTGCTTCCACCCCAGGCTGGGGAGCTGTTTGAGCTCGAGCCATGTGGGGGAGGTGATGGTTTTGCACGCCTCGATCGCGTCGGCGATCTGCTCGGACGTGGCAGGGCTGTCCTGCGCTGCGGCAGGCGCAGCGATCAGGGCAAGGGTGGGAAGGAAGAAGCGCTTCACGGCAGGTCTCACGCCAGCGAGCTGTCCAGGCCCTTGCACGCCTCGAGCAACTCCTCGACCGCGTCGGTGCTGACCTTGAGGTTGCTCTTCTCTTCGTCCGACAATTCGATCTCGATCACTTCCTCGGTGCCGCCTGCGCCGATCATGGTCGGCACGCCGACATAGAGGCCGTCGAGGCCGTACTTGCCTTCGACGTAGCTGGCGCAGGGCAGGATGCGCTTCTGGTCGCCGAGATAGGCTTCGGCCATCGCGATGGCGCTGGTGGCGGGGGCGTAATAGGCCGAGCCGTTGCCGAGCAGGCCGACGATCTCGCCGCCGCCCTTGCGGGTGCGGTCGACGATCTCGTCGATGCGGCCCTGATCGACGCCCTTGATCTTGGCGAAGTCGTTGACCGGGATGCCGTTGATCGTGGTGTAGCTGGTGACCGGGACCATGGTGTCGCCGTGGCCGCCGAGGACAAAGGCGTTCACGTCCTTGACCGAGACGTCGAATTCCCAGGCGAGGAAGGTGGCGAAGCGTGCGCTGTCGAGCACGCCGGCCATGCCGACGACCTTGTTGTGCGGCAGGCCGGAGAATTCGCGCAGCGCCCAGACCATCGCGTCGAGCGGGTTGGTGATGCAGATCACGAAAGCGTCGGGGCAGTTATTCTTGATGCCTTCGCCGACCGACTTCATCACCTTGAGGTTGATGCCGAGCAGGTCGTCGCGGCTCATGCCGGGCTTGCGGGGCACGCCTGCGGTGACGATCACGACGTCCGCGCCAGCGATATCAGCATAGTCGTTCGAACCGGTGATCTTGGCGTCGAAGCCTTCGATCGGGCCGCACTGCGACAGGTCGAGCGCCTTGCCCTGCGGCATGCCTTCGGCGATGTCGAACAGGACGATGTCGCCCATTTCCTTCTTCGCCGCGAGGTGGGCGAGCGTTCCGCCGATCATGCCGGACCCGATGAGGGCGATCTTCTTGCGTGCCATGGAGGGTAGCGTCCTTGTTCCTGCCGTGCGGGACAGTGATGATACCCGGACCTTAGCTGGGCCGCGCCACATGTGTCCCGCAAAGGAAGCACGGCACCCGGTCGATTGCGCGAGCGGCCTAGGCCGACGGGCGGACGAATGCAACCGGCAATGCTTTGCGGCGCAAAACTATCTTTGCAAATAGTTCGCAATTGCAATAGCGCGTGAACGGGTTCGCAACTGGTCCAGGTTGGAGCTAGGCCTGATGGTGGCTTCCGCCGATCGGGCGCGGCGTTCAGCCGACCATGACCCGCTGATGCCCGTCCGCGCCGCCGTCGCGTTCTTCGACGAGCAGTTGCGTTGCGGCATCGCCGGGCATTGGGCGGCCGAAATGGTATCCTTGGCCCAGCGTGCACCCGGCGGTACGCACCGTCCGGCCTTGTCGCGGCGTCTCGATTCCTTCGGCGACGATCTCGATCCCGAGCGCGCGGCCCATCTCCGATATTGCGCGGATGATCGCGTCGCTCTTGCGGCCCGCGCGGCTGCCAGAGACGAAGCTGCGGTCGACCTTGATCTTCGAGAACGGCCACTGGCTTATGTAGCCGAGCGAGGAGTAGCCGGAGCCGAAATCGTCTAGCGCGAACCGAACGCCCGCGCGCGACAGTTCCTCGATGAACAGGGCAATGTGGGGACTGTCCTCGACGAACAGGTTCTCGGTTACTTCGAGTTCGAGCCGTTCGGGGGCAAGCCCTGCCGCCCGGATGGCGCGCAAGATGCCTAGCGCCGAACCCGGGGCCCGGATCTGGAGCGGCGAGAGGTTAACCGCAATGCGCACGTCGCTGGGCCAGGACGCGGCGACGCGTGCAGCCTCCCCTGTGAGCCAGTCGCCCAGCGCAACGATCGCTCCGCAATCCTCGGCGATCGGAATGAATACATCGGGACGGATCTCGCCCATTTCTGGGTGGAACCAGCGGGCAAGCGCCTCGAAGCAGCGGATGTTCCCCGTTTCCAGATCGACGATCGGCTGGAAATGGACCGACAGCTCTTCGCGTGCCAGAGCAAGGCGCAACTCCGCCTCGATCTTGCGGCGGTGCATCAGGTTGTTGGTCATGGCCTGATCGAAGAACCGGATCTGCGAGCGCCCGACCGCCTTGGCCTCGAACAGCGCGAGATCGGCGTGGAGCATCAATTCATCGGACGTCGTCCCGTCGTCGGGCATCAGGGCGATT
>JBFOLW010000225.1:0-3002 GCA_040830305.1 Erythrobacter sp. | reverse complement strand
CGGCGTGCGGGTGACGAGCATCGAGCCGGGCATGGTCGAGACCGAATTCACGCTGGTGCGCACCGGCAGCCAGGAGGCGAGCGACGATCTCTATCGCGGCGCCGATCCGATGACCGGGCAGGATATCGCCGATACCATCCGGTGGATCGCCGAACTGCCTCCGCACCTCAACATCAACCGGCTCGAACTGATGCCGGTAAACCAGGATTTCGCCGGCTTCCGGGTCGCGCGAGCCTAATTTGGCCATGGATAAGCGAGCTGGACGCTTATTGGCAGTCGCGGCCGGAATTGTAGCGGGAAGCGGCCTCTACTATTTTTTCATTGCCGACCTCCCGGATCTCGTATCGGACTGCGGCGAGTTCGGAAGCCGCCCACGTGTCTATCTTCTTGGGCTGCCTGTTTTTTTCGCGTTCGGACTGATAGCGGTGTCGCTTTCGTGTATCGGCGGTGTCGCCTGCATCATCAGTGCCTCGATCGCCTTGGCAATCGGCGGTTTTGTCAGCAGTTCGGTAACACCGAATCTCATTTTTCAAGCTCGGGAATGTGGCCCCCTTCAATGACTTCCAACCGCCGTACCTTCGCGATTATTTCGCACCCTGACGCCGGTAAAACCACTCTGACCGAGAAGCTGCTGCTGACCGGCGGCGCGATCCATCTCGCGGGCGAGGTCAAGGCGCGCGGGCAGGCGCGTCGCGCGCGCTCGGACTGGATGAAGATCGAGCAGCAGCGAGGCATCTCGGTGACGTCCAGCGTGATGACCTTCGAGCGCGAGGGCATCACCTTCAACCTGCTCGACACGCCGGGGCACGAGGACTTCTCCGAAGACACCTACCGCACGCTGACCGCAGTCGACAGCGCGATCATGGTGATCGACGCGGCCAAGGGCATCGAACCGCAGACGCGCAAGCTGTTCGAGGTTTGCCGCCTGCGCAGCGTGCCGATCATCACCTTCGTCAACAAGGTCGACCGCGAAGGGCGCCCGGTATTCGAGCTGCTCGACGAGATCGCCGACATGCTTGCGCTCGATGTGTCACCGCAGGCCTATCCGGTCGGCATGGGCGGCGAGTTCGAAGGCGTGCTCGACTTCGCCACCGGCTGCATTGCGCGGCCCGAGGGCCCGAGCAAGGAATTCCAGGGCAAGCGCGACTGCGATGCCGAAATTCCCGAGCGCTTCGCCGAGAACATCGAGCTGGCACAGATCGGCTATCCCGAATTCGATTTGGAAGCCTATCGCAACGGCGACCTCACCCCGGTCTACTTCGGCTCGGCGCTCAAGAACTTCGGTGTCACCGAGCTGATCGAGGCGATTGCCAAATATGCCCCGCCGCCGCGCCCGCAGCCCGCGGGTGACGAGCAGATCGCACCCGACCATAACGAGGTGACCGGCTTCATCTTCAAGGTCCAGGCGAACATGGACCCCAACCACCGCGACCGCATCGCCTTCATGCGGCAGGTCTCGGGCACCTTCAAACGCGGCATGAAGCTGACGCCCTCGGGTCTGGGCAAGCCGGTGGCGATCCATTCGCCGATCCTGTTCTTCGCGCAGGACCGCGAGGTCGCGGACACTGCCGAGCCGGGCGACATCATCGGCATTCCCAACCACGGTACGCTGCGCGTTGGCGATACGCTGAGCGAAAAGAACGCGATCCGCTTCACCGGCCTGCCCAACTTCGCGCCCGAAATCCTGCGCCGCGTGGCACTGGTCGATCCGACCAAGACCAAGCAGCTCCGTAAGGCGCTCGACGACCTCAGCGAAGAAGGCGTGATCCAGGTTTTCTACCCCGAGATCGGCGGACAGTGGATCATCGGCGTGGTCGGCCAGCTCCAGCTCGACGTGCTGATCAGCCGCCTGTCCGCAGAATACAAGGTCGAGGCCAGGCTCGAAGCCTCGCCGTTCGCCACCGCGCGCTGGATCAAGGGCGACGAGAAGGCAATGAACGAGTTCGAGAAGTTCAACCTGTCGAACCTCGCCAAGGATCGCGATGGCGATCTCGTGTTCATGGCCAAGAGCCCGTGGGACGTGAACTACCAGCAGGAAAAGAACCCCGACCTCACCTTCTCGGCGACGAAGGAGCGGTAGGCTTGCGGCAGGCGCGGCAAGGCGGCATTGCAGCGCCATGACGCTTCACGCCGGACCGACTTCGCAGACCTTCATCTCGCAGCGGCTGAGGCTGCATTATCTCGATTGGGGCAATCGCGGGAAGCCGCCGCTGGTGCTGGTCCATGGCGGACGCGACCACGCGCGCAGCTGGGACTGGGTCGCCGAGCAATTGCGCGACGATTACCACGTGATCGCGATGGACCATCGCGGCCACGGCGACAGCGACTGGGTATCTGACGGAAACTACTCGTCGAACGACATGGTCTACGACCTCGCGCAGCTGGTCCACCAGCTGGGCGTCGGGCCGGTGACCATCGTATCGCATTCGATGGGCGGCAATGTCTCGCTGCGCTATGCTGGGACCTTCCCCGAGATGGTCACCAAGATCGTCGCCATCGAAGGGCTGGGTCCGAGCCCCAAGCGGCAGGCGGAACTGCGCGAGAAGACCTATCCCGAACGGCTCAACGAATGGATCGGCAAGAAGCGCGCCGCCTCGGGCCGGTCCCCGCGCAAATACGAGAGCATTGAAGCCGCCTTCGCCCGCATGATCGAGGAGAACAGCTATCTCACCGAAGAGCAGGCGCGCCATCTCACGATCCATGGGGTCAACCGCAACGAAGACGGCACCTACAGCTGGAAGTTCGACCCGCATCTCAACGTCTGGGCGGTCGAGGACATTGCCGACCAGTTCCTCCACCAGACCTGGGCGGCGATTACCGCCCCGACGCTGCTGCTCTATGGTGCCGACAGCTGGGCCTCGAACCCGGAGGGCGATGGCCGGCTCGACCATTTTGCCAATGCCGAAGTGATCGAGTTCGAGAATGCCGGCCACTGGCTCCACCACGACCAGTTCGACCGCTTCATGAAGACGATCAGGGAATTCCTGTAGTGGCAGATTTCT
>JBFOLW010000224.1:0-2671 GCA_040830305.1 Erythrobacter sp. | reverse complement strand
GCGGCGGAGCGACTCGATCGAGTAGTCGTCCATTTCCTCGCGGGTCATCTGGTAGTCGTTGGCGGTGTCCTGCGCGAAAGTGCCCATCGCGCGGCCTTCCTCGTAGGCGTCTTCGAGCCCGTCGAGGAACATGTGGTCGTAAGTGGTGTCATGGCCGAGACGCGCGCCGCTGCGGTGCTTCTTGAGCAGGTAGGGCGCGTTGGTCATGCTCTCCATGCCGCCTGCAACAACATAGTCGACGGTGCCGCTGGCAAGCGCCTCGGCTCCCATGATGACCGTCTGCATGCCGCTGCCGCAGACCTTGTTGACCGTGGTCGCCTGGACCGACTTGGGCAGACCGGCCTTGATCGAGGCCTGGCGCGCTGGGGCCTGGCCGAGACCGGCGGGCAGCACGCAGCCCATGTAAGTGCGATCGAAACGGTCCACCGGCACGCCCGAACGCTCGACCGCCGCCTTGACCGCCGTAGCGCCGAGATCGGTTGCCGTGACTTCGGCGAGAGCGCCCTGCATCCCGCCCATCGGGGTGCGGGCGTAGGACAGGATGACGACGGGATCGGATGCGCTGAACTGGGTCATGCTTGTGCTGGTCCTTGTGTTCTGGAATATCGGTTGCCGAAGGCGACCTATCTGGTTGCCCAACAACCTAGTGCTGCATTGCAGCAAGATCAAACGGAGAGAGCGATGGCGGACGATCGGAAGAGCGAAATGGAAGCCGTGCTGCGCAAACAGTGGGCCGCGCACCACCAGATGCGCCCAGAGCCGATGGCGCTGCGCAGGGACCGGATCGAGCGCGCCATGAAGCTCCTCAAGGATCACGGCGAGGAATTGTGCAAGGTGATGGCCGCCGATTTCGGCAACCGCTCTCCGCACCAGTCGATGATCACCGATATCGCCGGCACGGTAAACTTCGGCAAGTACTGCCTCAAGCACATGGACAGATGGGCGCGGCCGGAAAAGCGCCATGTACAGTTTCCGCTGGGACTGCTCGGTGCCAAGGCAGAGGTGCGCTACGAGCCCAAGGGCGTGGTCGGCATCCTCAGCCCGTGGAATTTCCCGGTCAATCTCGCCTTCGGCCCGCTGATGCAAGTCTTCGCCGCGGGCAATCGCGCGATGATCAAGCCGAGCGAATTCACCGAGAAAACCAGTCTGCTGACCAAGGAACTGGTCGAGGAATACTTCACGCCCGACGAGTGCGCGGTCTTCACCGGCGGCCCCGAAGTCGCGGCGGCCTTCAGCGAACTGCCCTTCGACCACCTGATCTTCACCGGTTCGACCGCCACCGGCCGCAAGGTCATGGAAGCGGCGGCCAAGAACCTCGTGCCCGTCACGCTCGAATTGGGCGGCAAGTCGCCCGTATTCATGGGCGAGAGCGCCGATTTCGCCAAGGCGGGCGAGCGCGTGGCGCTGGGCAAGATGATGAATGCCGGCCAGATCTGCCTTGCGCCCGACTATCTCTATGTGCCGGAAAGCAAGCAGGACGAGGCGATCCACGGTGTGTGGCAGGGCACGGCCAATATGTACCCGACGCTGCTCGACAACGAAGACTATGCCAGTGTCGTGACCGACCGCCACTTCGACCGCCTGCAGGAGCTGGTTGCCGATGCGCGCGACAAGGGTGCCGAGGTGATCGAGGTCAATCCGGGCAACGAGGACTTTTCGAACACCAACGCGCGCAAGATGCCGCTCACTATCCTCAAGAACGTCAACGAGGACATGAAGGCGATGCAGGAAGAAATCTTCGGTCCCGTTCTGCCGGTCAAGACCTATGGCCATATCGACGAGGCGATCGATTACGTGAACGAGCACGACCGTCCGCTTGGCCTGTATTATTTCGGCCAGGATTCGGACGAGCGCGAGAAGGTTCTGGCCAAGACGATCAGCGGCGGCGTGACCGTCAACGACGTGATTTTCCACGTCTCGATGGAAGACCTGCCGTTCGGCGGCGTCGGTCCGAGCGGCATGGGGAGCTATCACGGTGTCGAGGGTTTCCGCGAGTTCAGCCACGCGCGCAGCGTCTACACGCAGCCCAAGATCGACGTCGCCAAGCTGGGCGGATTCAAGCCGCCCTACGGCCCCGCGACCGAAAAGGCGATCAAGACGATGATGAAGTAAGGGGCCGGGCGCGCGCGCACGGCTTCAGGGCCCCGGCGCCGCGCGCAACGACTTGTGCGGGATTTGCGCCAAGCGCACCCTTGCACCGGCACCGCGAGCGGCCTAGAGGCGGGCGCGAACCAAGCCTGACGCCTAGGAATCATTCGTGGTCGACCTCGAGCAATACCTGCCCATCCTGATCTTCCTGTTCATCGCCGTGGGCCTCTCGGCGCTTTTCGTCTTCCTGCCGATGGGTGTCGCGCGTCTGACCGGCGCACACAAGCCCGACGCGGAGAAGCTGAGCGAGTATGAATGCGGCTTTCCCGCCTTCGAAGAACCGCGCAGCCAGTTCGACGTGAAGTTCTATCTTGTCGCGATCAGCTTCCTGCTGTTCGATCTCGAGGCGTCGTTCCTCTTCCCGTGGGCGGTGAGCCTAGAATACACCGGGTGGACCGGCTGGATCGCTATGGTGATCTTCCTTGGCATCCTGGCGATCGGCCTCGCTTACGAATGGAAGATGGGCGCACTGGACTGGCAATAACATGAGCAATTCGACCATCATCACCCCGCCCAATGCAGT
>JBFOLW010000223.1:0-6193 GCA_040830305.1 Erythrobacter sp. | reverse complement strand
TTCGACCTCGCGCAGCAGCACGCCGGTCATCTTGGTGTCGAGCGCGAACAGATGCTCGAACTTGAACATCTCGTTCTCGAGTTCCTTCGCCAGCTGCTTGTCGATCTTGCCGATCTTCGGCAGCACGTTCTTCTCGACACTACGGTGCGAGCGGTTGATGATCTCCGCAGCGTGCTTGATCCCGCCCATGGTGAGCGGGATGGTGCCGTGCAGCTTCTCTATCTTGGCATTGAGCGTCTGCTCGAGGATTTCGATCGCCTGGCGCGACACCGGACCCAGCCGGGCAACCCGGTGAAGAACAGGTGTGTGCAGGTCCTCGGGCAGTGCCGAGAGCGCCGCAGCGGCGACTTCGGTATCGAGCTGCAGCAGCAGGACGGCGATCGCCTGGGGATGCTCGTCGGCAAGTATCTCGCCGATGATCTTCGGATCCAGCCAGCGAAGCAGGCCCAGAGCGGGGAGGCTTTCCTCCTCGCCCTCGGGCGCGACCTGGCGCATCAGGTTCTCGGTCTTCACCTCGCCAACCGCACCCGTCAGCAACTTGCGGACATTGTCGATCCGTCCGTGGCCCGAGATCCCGCTGCTCTCGGTCGAGCGCGAGAAGCCGGCGATGGCGTCCGCTATCGCCTGCGGTTCGACTTCGCCAATGCCGCACATCGTGCCGGCAAGCTGGCGCAGCTCGTCGGGCGTCAGCTGCCCGAGAATCCTGGATGCATCTTCTTCGGCCAGCAGCATGACCATTATCGCCGCCTTGTCGGTGCCGCCGAGCAGCTGGGTGGCAGGCGCGGTCATGCCGAGGCTCCCGGACGCACATCTTCAGCCAGCAGGCGGCGCAGCGCGAGCACGGCATCGTCGGGATTCTCGCGGGCGATGCGCTGGGCCAGCTCTATCTGACCATCCAGTGCTTCCCGGTCGAATGGCGCGGCATTGTTCATATTGGGCCCGCCAAGAGCCGGTGTAAGCTCCTGACCCTGCGGATCGAGAGTCCCACCATTCTTCGGACCGCTGCGCAGCGCTTTGATGGCCGGTCGCACGGCGAGGAGCAGGACGAGGAGCACGGCGAGGATGGCGACGCCATTACGCACGGCCATGCCGAACCAGCTGGTCTCGTAGAAGGGAAGGCCCTCCGCCTCGGTCTTCTCGAAAGCGCGCATGACCACGGTCACCTTGTCGCCGCGATCTTCGCGCGCGCCGACTGCAGCGGACACCAGCTCTTCCACCTTGTTGATATCGGCAGCGCTCGCCTTGGCCAGCGCAGCCTGATCGATCGCCACGGCGACCGAGAGGTACTTGATCGATCCCGGCGACAGGTTCGACACCGACACTTCGCGACCCAGCTCGTAGACCCGCGTCGCGCTGCTTTCGCCGACGCCGCCGGGAGCACCGCCGTTCTGCGTGTCCTCGGGCGCGCCTTCGCGCGCTTCGGCATCGGCAGGAGGCGTGTTCGCGAGAACACCCGGAATTCCACCGGCCTGCGCCGCGTTGCTTTGCGATTGCTGTGTGGTTTCGCGGCGGACGGTGCCGTCCTTGTCATAGCTTTCGCGCGCCGAGGTGACCTCGTTCATGTCGAGTTCGACCTGCACCTGCGAGGTGAAGGCGCCGGCGCCGAACATCGGTGCCAGCAGCTGTTCGACCTGCGCATTGAGCTTGGCCTGCATCTGCGCCTGCATGTCGAGGCGACCGGTATTGGGGTCGCGTGCTTGCGTCAGCAGCTTTCCGTGCTGATCGACGACTTTCACGGCGTCGATCCCGAGGCCCGGGACCGATGCCGCGACAAGGTTGGTAATCGCCATGACCTGTCCCTCGGTCAGCTGGCGGCCACGTGCGAGCCGCACCATGATCGAGGCTGACGGGGCCACGTCCTCACGCACGAAAACCGAACGCTCGGCCTTGGCGATATGGACACGGACGGCTTCGACGCCGTCGATCTCCATGATGGTAAGCGTAAGCTCGCGTTCCTGCGCGGCGCGCAAGCGGTCGCCTTCTAGCGTCCTGCTGGCGCCCATCGGCAGGCTTTCGATAAGATCGGTGCCGCTTGCCGGGGCGGCAAGCGAGCCATCCGAGGCGACGAGCATGCGCGCGCGATAGACATCGTCTTCGCCCACGGTCAGCGCACCGGTGTTGTTGTCGATCGTATAGCCGATCCCGGCCTGGTCGAGCGAAGCGACCACGCCGGCGCGCTCGGCATCGCCGAGAGAGGAATAGAGCACGCGCTGGGGCGCGGGCGACAGCGTCGCCCAGGTCAGCGCCATCAGGCCGAGACCGGCCGTCCCGGCGAACCAGGGCAACACCTTCTTGACCGACGGCTGCGCGGTGAAGGCACGCAGGCGCTCGCCGAACGTGCCCGAACCACCGGTAAGCGGGGCAAGCATGCTGCCGCCTCCGCCGCGGTTATCGGCAGGAACTAGACCGTTCATGGATTAAATCCCCATCCGCATGGTTTCCTGGTACGCGGCAAGCAGCTTGTTGCGCACCTGGAGGGTTGCTTCGAAGGCGACGCCCGCTTCCTGGCGGGCCAGCATGACCTTGGCGATATCGGTTTCCTCGCCGCGCTCGTAAGCCGCCGTCATTCGGCCGGACTCCGCCTGCACCGCGTTGACGTTCTCGAGCGCGGTGCGAAGAGAGTCGCCAAAGTTCGGAGCGCCCGTGGCCGCTTCGGTCGGGGCTGCAGGTTTCGGCTGGTGAACTTCCTGCAGGACCTTCGAACGGTCGATGATCTGCTGACGCAGCGCGATGATTTGGTCGATCGACCCGCCGCCGCCAATTCCGCCTACCGGGTTCATCGGCCTGCTCCTACGGCAATACCGGCTTCACGGAAGGAGGCCAGTCGATAACGAAGAGTGCGCTCGCTGATACCCAGCGCACGCGCGGCATTGGCGCGGTGGCCGCCGACTGCGTCGAGCGCATCCATGATCGCGCGCGCTTCGGAGATCTGGACGATCTTGGACAGCTTGGCAGGCTTGGCCGCCGCTTCCGCAGTGACCTCGGCTTCGGCTTCGACAGGCTTTTCGACAGCGCGGGCAGTCATGTCGAACACGATGTGCTCGACTTCGATTTCCGCCTTGCCCTGCGAAAGCAGCAAAGCGCGGCGCATGACGTTCTCGAGCTCGCGGACATTGCCGGGCCAGGCATAATCGGTCAGCGCGACGATCGCGGCTTCGCTGATCCACGGCATGCGCTCGCCCTTGGCGACATGACGCAGCAGCATGGCAAATGCCAGCGGTGCGATGTCGGCGCGGCGTTCGCGCAGCGGCAGCATTTCGATCGGGAAGACGTTGAGGCGATAGTAGAGGTCGGCGCGGAAGCGGCCTTCCTGCACTTCATGCGGCAGGTCGCGGTTGGCGCAGGCAATGATACGCACGTCGACCTTGACCGGGCGCGTGGCACCGATCGGGACGACTTCGCCTTCCTGCAGCGCGCGAAGCAATTTGGCTTGCAGCGACAGCGGCATCTCGGCGATTTCGTCGAGCAGCAGCGTACCGCCATCGGCAGCGCGGAAGAACCCCTCGCCCGCAGCATTGGCACCGGTGAACGAGCCCTTCTCATGGCCGAACAGCATGGCTTCGAGCATGGTTTCAGGGATCGCGGCGCAGTTGACGGCGATGAACGGCTTGTCCGCGCGGGCACTGCGGCGATGAATGAAGTTGGACAGCACTTCCTTGCCGGTCCCGGTCGGGCCGTTGATCAGCACCGGAATATCGGTGCGGGCCAGCCGATCGGCCAGCGCGATGATCGACAGCGACGCGGGGTCGGCGGCTACCGGCCCCTGGCCCGAATAGGTCATCGCGACGAGCGCGGCGATGCTGCTGTCGGCGATCGGGTCGCTATATATAAGCGTGCCACCGGCGCCGGCCAGCTCGATCGAGGCCTTGTCGCCCCGCGCAAGCGTAATCGTCCGCGCATCGCGATTTGACGCGAGGTCGCTCTGATCGGCCAGCGTGACCGGTCGCTCCATGAAAAGAGACGACGCAATTCCCGCCATCCGGGCATCGATCGTCCCGTGCATGCGCGAAAAATTCGTAGTCTTCGTAATCCCGTCCATCAGTGCCCCCAAATGGCAAGTCTTATCGACAGACCGGGATTTGCCACCCCCACGTCCAAAGATTGGATAATTTTAGGGCTGGTAGATTTACGAGGGTGGTTAATTCTCCGGAGCCGAAGTTTTGACGCCGGGCTTAATCCTGCGCCGAAATTGCCGGTCTGGTTCTCGGCTGCCGCATCCTGACCGGGGGGGCAGTGATCGTAGACCAAAGGGAACTTGAGCCATGAACGTCATCAACACCAATATCGGCGCACTGAAGGCGTCGAATGCCGCCAACTCCGCCAGCAAGTCGCTGGGCACCGCCATGGAGCGCCTGTCGACCGGTAAGCGCATCAACAGCGCGAAAGACGACGCCGCCGGCCTCGCCATCGCCACCTCGATGACCTCGCAGATCAAAGGCATGAACCAGGCCGTCCGTAACGCCAACGACGGTATCTCGCTCGCACAGACCGCTGAAGGCGCGCTGGGCGAACTCACCAACATGGTGCAGCGCGTTCGCGAACTGGCCGTCCAGTCGGCTTCGGGCACCTATGGCGCTTCGGACCGCACCAACATGCAGAAGGAAGTCGACCAGCTTGCTGCTCAGATCGACTCCGTCATGAAGAACACCAAGTTCAACGGTGTCGAAGTGTTCGACGACGGTGTCGCCAACGCCGGTGCCTCGCGCACCGTGAACATCCAGGCGAGCGCAGACTCGGGTCAGCGCATCGCACTGACGATCGACGCCCTGAACGTCGCCACGATGCACGACGGATCCGCGGTTGTCGCCAGCGTTACGACCGACGCCAATGCTGCGACCACCATCACCAACTCGGATACGCTCCTGACCGCAATCAGCGGCGCTCGCGCTACGCTCGGTGCCGGCCAGAGCCGTCTCGAATCCGCGGTGAATGGCCTCAACAGCAACATCACCAACCTCTCCGACGCACGTTCGCGGGTCGAAGACACCGATTACTCGGCTGAAACGACCGCGCTCGCCAAGTCGCAGATCCTGAGCCAGGCCTCGAGCGCTATGCTGGCACAGGCCAACCAGAGCCAGCAGAACGTTCTCTCGTTGCTCCGTTAATCCTCCTATATCCCAGGCAACGGGACACAGGGCCCGCCGCTCGCAAGAGCGGCGGGCCTTTTGCATGCGGCTGACGGTTGTCCCGCCCGCCCCCAATTCTGCGGGTCTCAGTATTTTCACCTAGGGTCGGAATCAGGCAATCTTGCCGAAACCTGGCGCATGACGGCTGCAGGACAAAGCCATGCTATCAGCCGCATACCAGACCCCGGAAGCCTATTCCAACTGCTCGCGCTGCGAGCCGCGGGTCAACATGTTCGTCATGGCTGCACTGGTCACCTCGGGCGCTCGCGAGAACGTCAAGGTTCGCAACATGTCGACGCACGGTGCCATGGTCGAAGGACCGGTGCTTCCGCTGTCCGGTACGCCTTGCATGCTGAATCGGGGCGAGCTCTCGCTCGAGGGTCATGTAGTGTGGGTCAAGCCGGGCAAGGCCGGGATCCGTTTCCGCAATACGGCCGATGTCGGGCAATGGCTGCCGTCGGGTCGCCGCACGCAATCCGAAGTCGATGCCGCCATCAAGATGGCCAAAGCCGAGTTCGTTTCGATGCCCTCCAACAAGGCCCCTGCTCCGTTGTTCTCGACCGAGCTGAGCCGGGACGATGTCAATCATACGGCTGCGGCAATGGAGGCTCTCGCCGATGCGCTGGCCGACGATCCGGATGTCGTCGCTCGCTACATGACCAAGTTGCAGACGCTCGACATCGGCGCGCAGACCCTGCGCAAACTGGCGACGCAAATCCCCTAGCTCCGGGCGCGCCGGTCCACGGGTCGATCGCCCGCCAAGATCAGGCCACAACTTCCGGCACTCTTCCACGGCCCGGTCCTGTCTCCAGGAGCGAGCCACTACGCGCCTTGTTCTCGTTTGGAACGCAGGTCGCAGCGATGGCCTCGCCGTGGTTGCCGCTTTGCGCTCTCGCGATCGAGGGGTGCGCGAGCCAGGTAGGGCCCGGGTCCGGGCATGCCGGATGGCAGCCGTTGGGCGTGCTTGTTTGTCAGGATGGGTTAAGGGTTTTGGTTGCGGGGGTTGGATTTGAACCAACGACCTTCAGGTTATGAGCCTGACGAGCTACCGGACTGCTCCACCCCGC
>JBFOLW010000222.1:0-3298 GCA_040830305.1 Erythrobacter sp. | reverse complement strand
CGATCGGGCAAGCCCTTGGCGAAAGCGCGGTATTCGCCGCCTATGATCGCCCAGTCCTCTGCAGTGCCTTCCTTCATCTCGCGGAACTTGGCGCGTTCGGCGGCCGCATGTTCGATATTTTCCTGCACGCCCATCGCGTCTCTCCCTCGCTTCGGCATTCGGTTGCATTCTAGCGACTGGCGCAGCTCGTCGCAATTGCGCTAGGGGATGCAGCACATGGCAGTGTTGCCCATCCAACCCACGCCGTTCTTTGCCAACAAGAACCAGGCGTTCTGGAACCTCCAGCTGGCCGGCTGGGGCGGGGCGACGATGCTGCGCGCAATGTCTGCGCTAGCCAACGGCCAGCCGCCCGATCGGCTGGTCATCATCCTGATCGCGACGATCACCGGTTTTTCGATCAGCCTGATCCTGGCCGTCATCTACGGGCAGTTGATCAAGCAGCGCCCGCTGGTCACCTGGGGTGCCACGGCGCTGGTTCTGGCAGTCGCCACCGGGGTCTATGCCTTCATCGACAGCTGGGTGCTCGACGTGGCCGGCGCGACTGCCGGTACTGCCAGCTTTGCCAATCTCTTCGTCGGCATCTACTTCATCGACCTGACGCTGCTCGGCGCCTGGTCTGCGCTCTACTTCGCGATCAACTTCTTCCTCCAGGTGGAGGAGCAGGCCGACAGGCTTGAGCGGCTCGAGGCGCAGGCGACCAGCGCGCAATTGGCGATGCTGCGCTACCAGCTCAATCCGCACTTCCTTTTCAACACGCTCAATTCGATCAGCACACTGGTTCTCCTCAAACAGAGCGAGACCGCCAACGCCATGCTGACGCGGCTTTCGAGCTTCCTGCGTCACACGCTGGTCACGCAGCCCGGAGGCAAGGTGACCGTCGCGCAGGAGGTCGAGACGCTGCAGCTCTATCTCGGCATCGAGCAGATGCGATTCGAGGAACGGCTGCGCTCGAGCTTTCGCGTCGACCCGGAGGCGGCCAAGGCACAACTGCCCGCCATGCTGCTGCAACCCTTGGTCGAGAATGCGATCAAATACGGCGTCAGCCCGCAGGAAGAGGGCGCGGAGATCGAGATCGTTGCGCAAATCGTCGGCCCGCGGTTGCGCGTCACCGTATCGGACAGCGGCCCGGGCATGACGATGAACGACATCGAGGACGGCCTTCCTGCGGTCCGCCCGACCCATGCGCGCCGCGATTCGACCGGCGTGGGTCTCGCCAATATCCGCGACCGGCTGGCACAGGCCTATGGCGAGGAGCACCGTTTCGAGATTCGCTCGCCCGAAAGCGGGGGTTTCTCGGTCCTGATCGAGCTGCCGTTCGAAACCGAGGAAGCCGAAGCGTTAAGCGAAGCGCAAGCTGCACCGGCGCAGGCGGCCACTCCGCAGAAACCCACGGCTCCCCCAGCCGTTATCCCATCACACGCACCCTCGAAAGCACACCAGGCAACATGACTATCCGGACCATCCTCGTCGACGACGAGAAGCTCGCCATCCAGGGCCTCCAGCTGCGCCTCGAACCGTTCGAGGACGTCGAGATCATCGAAACCTGCCAGAACGGGCGCGAAGCAATCCGCGCGATCAAGACGCAGAAACCCGACCTCGTATTCCTCGACATCCAGATGCCCGGCTTCGACGGTTTCAGCGTCGTGCAGGGGGTGATGGAAATCGACCCGCCGCTGTTCGTCTTCGTCACCGCGTTCCAGGAACACGCGATCCGGGCGTTCGAGGCCAATGCGGTCAACTACCTGATGAAACCGGTCGACGAAGACAAGCTCGCCGACACGATCGAACGCGTGCGCCAGCGCCTAGCTGAAAAGAAATCGACCGAGGAGGCCGAGCGCCTGAAAGGCGTGCTTTCCGAAGTCGCGCCCGAGGCCGCGGAAAACCTGGCTGCGGATGATGCCGAAGCCTCGAGCCGCTACGAGAAACTGATCAACGTCAAGGACCGCGGACAGATCTTCCGCGTCGAGACCGACACGATCGAACATATCGAAGCGGCCGGCGACTACATGTGCATCTATACCGGCGACAATTCGCTGATCCTTCGCGAAACCATGAAGGATCTCGAACGCCGGCTCGACCCGCGCAAGTTCCAGCGCGTGCACCGCTCGACTATCGTCAACCTCGACCAGGTCCGCCAGGTCAAGCCGCACACCAATGGCGAGTGCTTCCTCGTGCTCGACAGCGGGGCGGAAGTGAAGGTGTCGCGCAGCTACCGCGACGTCGTGGCGCGCTTCGTGCACTGATGACTTTCAGGTTAGACGGGTTCGATCTCGACCAGTTCGTCCGTGACACGCTTGCCGAAGATCTCGGCGAAGGACTGCCCGGCGGCGGCCGGGACGTCACCAGCGAAGGCGTGATCCCTGCCGAGGCGCGCTTTGCCGGGGTGATGGATACGCGCGATGCGATCCATGTCGCGGGCCTGCCGGTGGCCGAGGCGTTTTTCCGCGCGCTCGATCCCGAAATGCACATCGAGATCCTCGTCGAGGAAGGCGCGAGCGTTCCGGCGGGCAGCGACCTGATGCGGCTCGAAGGCAACGCTCGGGCCATGCTGACCGCCGAGCGTAGCGCGCTCAACACCGTCCAGCATTTATCGGGCATCGCCACGATGGTCGCAGACTATGTCCGTGCAATGGACAATCCCGACTGCACACTGCTCGATACGCGCAAGACGATCCCCGGCTTGCGCCACCTCGAGAAATACGCCGTGCGCATGGGTGGCGGATCGAACCACCGCATGGGGCTGTGGGACGCGGCGATGATCAAGGACAACCATGTCCTCGTCGCCGGATCTGTCGCCGAGGCGGTAAGCCGCGCTGTCGAGGCGGGCGTGAAGGACATCATCTGCGAGGTCGACCGGATCGACCAGATCGAACCTGCGCTGGAAGCTGGCGCGACGCGCCTTCTGCTCGACAACATGGAGCCGCCCGTTCTGCGCGAGGCGGTGGCGCTTGTCGCCGGACGTGTGCCCACCGAGGCCAGCGGCGGGATCAATCTCCTTACGATCAGGGCCAAGGCCGCAACGGGGGTCGATTACGTGTCGGTAGGACGCCTGACCCAGAGTGCACCCGCGGCCGACATCGGCCTCGACTTTACGCCCCTGTGATTTGCAGGCATTCCCCGCTCTTGCGGAGGGAGGGATTGTCATGCGTCCGGTTTCGATAATCTGGTTCGAGCGCCTGTTCCTGCTCAGTATTGCGCTGGCGCTGGTCAGCAGCCTGCTACAGTACGACGTGCTCCTCGCGCAGGTCCAAGGCGACCCGGCGCTGGCGGAGTTGGGCTGGGGTGGCGGCATTCTGGT
>JBFOLW010000221.1:0-7114 GCA_040830305.1 Erythrobacter sp. | reverse complement strand
GTTCTCGGCGAGGTCGACCAGTCCGTCCATCGTGACACCCACGCCGCGTCCGACCAACCGTGCCTGTCCGTCGAAAATGCGGTTGTCGACCGCAACATCTGCCTTGAGCGCCACATCGGTGCCGAGCGCGCGGGCGGGGATACCGGTGAGGAAACCGGATGGATCGAATTTGCCCAGCACGCCGAAGATGCCCGCGCGATTGGTCAGGCGCATTGCCGCCACCCGTTCGTTGTCGCTGCGGACCAGCAGGCTGCCGTCCCATCGCGACCAGGATCCGTCGCCGCTGATTTTGGCCGTATGAGCGTTCTCGAGGCCGGCCAGCGCAGCCAGCGGACCATCGGAAGCTGCGGCGAGGTCGAGCGAGAGGTCGAAGTCGTCACCATCGGGTTCGGCGTCGAGCAACAGCGCCAACCGATCGCGGCGGCCAAGACGGCCATCGATATCGAGCATGAGGCGCCGGTCCTCGACCTCTGCCCTCCCGGAAACATCGACCCGCTGCGGGCGATCCCCCGCAATTCCGCGGGCAAGCGTCAGATTATCGATCGCCAGCTCTTCGATGTGGATATCGAAACCGGGAAGGACCGGCCCCTCGTCTTCGCTCGGCAGGAACTCAGGCAACCGCGACAGATTTGCGCGCCGGGCGGCGAAGCTGTCGATCTCCAACCGGTTCCACACCCATGCACCCGGGTTCCAGTCGACTTCGGCGCGCGGGATCGTCAGGAAGACTCCCTGCGGATCGGACACGTGCACATCGTGCAGCGTCGCGGCACCGTAAAGATTGCCCTCGATTCGACCGATCCGGATGTTCAAGCCGTTGGGGAAGGTCTGGGCGGCAATCCGGTTCGCGAGGAAGCGCTCGCCCAGTGGCGTATTGAGGACCACGAGGGCGCCGACAAGCAGGAGCACCAGCCCGGCCAAGAGGCCAAGCGCCCGCTTGCCGACCCGGCCAGTACTAGAGCCCCTCGCGGGCCCAGCCTCATCGACGCCGGTTTCGCCTACCATCAGAACGCTTGTCCCAGCGAGATATACACCCCGACAACCGAATCTTCGGGTTCGGGATTGAGCGGGAAGCCGACGTCGATACGGATCGGGCCGAACCCGGTGGCATAGCGCACGCCCAGACCGGCCCCCATCTTGATTTCGCCGAAGTCGGGTCTGGCGGCGGTCGATACGCTGCCGAGGTCGAAGAACGGAACGACCGAAACCGCCCCGTCGAGCAGCCCGGTGCCGATCCGCGCTTCGATCGACGCCTCGACGAGGCTGCGACCGCCGGTCGCCTCCATGAATTCGTTCTTGGGCCCGATCGACTGATAACCGTACCCGCGCACCGATCCCCCGCCGCCGGCGTAAAGCCTGCGCGATGGCGCGATCCCGACCAGGTCGGCCCCGACAATGCTGGCAAAGGCGCCGCGCGCCGCAATTACCGTACGTTCGCCGACTGCCTGGTAGAAGGCCGCGTCGACCCTGTTGCGGAGATAGTAATACTGCTGCCCCTGCGTGCGTGAGGTTTCTGGCGCGAGAAAGCCCGTGATGCGATAGCCCCGCTTCGGATCGAGCAGCGAATCGCTGGTGTCGAGCGTGGCGCGGCCGAACAGTGCTCCCACGAAATAGGTCTGCCGCGGGCGAGTCACGCCGTCGACGATACGGTTGCGCTCGTCGGTAGCGAGCACTTCAGCGCCGACACCCCAGGCGAGCGGTTTCTGGAACAGCAGCGTCGAGGTCCGTTCGTAGGTTCCGGTCAGCGCGACGGTTCGCGCGTCATAGGCCACGGTGTCGATGCTCGATGCATAGGCGTCGATGGTGAGGACCTTGTCGCGACCGCCGAAATTGTTTTTGCGGAACGTGACCCCGGCAAGCTGCTCGCGCGTGCCCAGAATGCCGCGCAACCGCAGCGCTCCTTCGGGCGGGAACAGATTGCGATGTTCCCAGCTCGCCTGGATCCGCACCCCCTCTTCCGAACCATAGCCGATCGCGCCGGCGATGGTGCGCAGCTTCGCCCTTTCGAGCGTGACATCCATCGCCACTACACCGGGCTCATCCCCCTGCGGCGGAACGACTTCGCGCGCCTCGACCCCGACCGCGGACACGAGGCCGGTTGCGGTGACGGCGCGGCGCAAGTCGAACTCGAGGCTTCGCTGATAGATGTCGCCGGGCTCGAAGCGGGCGATGCGTTCGAGATGGCGGCCCGACAGGAACGCCTCGTCGCTGCTGACGACCTCGCCGAACACATATTTGCCGTTGGGCCGGACCGGCATGGTCAGATCGCCTTCGACCCGCTCGTGGTCGATCAACAGTTCCGGCTCGTCGATCTCGGCGAAGGCGTAGCCGGTTTCACCCAGCGCACGGTCGAGATCGAAGCGTTTTGCGAGGATGGTGTCCGATTGCAGATAGTCGCCGGTTTCAATGCCGAAAGATTCGCGCAGCGACGCGGCATCCGCGGCAGCCTTCAGCTCGCCGAGATCGATCGCACCATAGGTATAGCGCGCACCCGGTATGACATCGAAGCGGACACGCGGCCGCTGACCGGAGGCATCCACGCCCGCCTGCCGGGTCGCGATCGTGCGGACGATCTCGCCATCGTAATAGCCATAGACGCGCAGGAGATTGGCGAGCAATTCCTCGTCCTCAAGAGCCCGCGCGGCGAGCTGGGCGACGTTCTGGTCGCCTCCGCCCAGCTCCTCGATCGTCGACAGCGCCTCGAAACGTTCTACAAAGTCGCCACGCTGGCTGAATGGCGGCTCGCTTTGCGGGAAGCCGAGCACCAACGTATCGGACAGCTGTTCGATTTCGGCTTGGTCGAAGGCGACCTGAGGCGCATCTTCGAGTAGTTGTGCGAATTCGATATCCTCTTCCGGTTCGAGCGGATCCAGCGAATCGAGCTCGACGTCTTCCGGCCAGGCGACCGACATGCCGGGAAGCTCGGCAATCGGCGTTTCGCTTTCGGGTTCCGGCAAAGTCTCCGCATCTGGCAGCGCATCCGTATCGGTGCCATGCTGTGCCCAGTCGTCGGGATTCTCGACCGCGCTTTGCGGAATCAACTCATCGAGAGTTGGAGAGACCTCGCTGTCCTGTGCTGCCAACGGCGGCGCGCCGGCCACGGCGATGGCGGCAAGGCAGGAAGCAAGCGCTGTCAGCGCACGGTCATTCGGCGATCTTGTACTCGGCTGCGAGTCCGTCCTTGGCAGGCAGGGCCTCGTCGCGGCTGGCGCTGCGCGGGGCGGTTGCCGCCGCGATGAGGCGCTTCTGCTCGACATCGGGCATGCGTTCCCATCCGCCGCGGGTAAGCCGCTCGAGGGGGCGGTAGCGGACCTTGTACTGCATCCGCTCGGCCCCTTCGACCCAATAGCCGAGGTAGACATAGGGCAGTCCACGGTCGGAGGCACGGCGGATGTGGTCGAGGATAATGTAGTTACCAAGCCCGGCGCGATCCCCATGCTCAGGGTCGTAGAAGCTGTAGATCATCGACAGCCCGTCACCCTGGTAGTCCGTCAGGCACGCCCCCACCAGGCGTCCTGGGTCGAGGCCGGTCCCCGGCTCCCGATATTCGATCACATAGCTGCTAACGCTGGTGTGTTCCACCATATCCGCAAAGTCGGTTTCCTCCATCTGCGTCATCCCGCCACCGGGGTGGCGCGCAGAGAGGTATTTCTGCAGCAGCTCGAACTGTTCGGAGGTCGCCCAGGGCCGACATTCGGTCGCGATAAGGTCGTCATTGGCCTTCAGCGTGCGCTTCTGGCTCGAGGATGGCTTGAATTCATTGGCCACAACCCGGACCGAAACGCAGGCCTGGCAGTCGAGGCACGACGGGCGATAGGCCACGGTCTGGCTACGCCGGAACCCGATCCGCCCAAGCGCTTCATTGAGCTCGTCGGCATTGTCGCCGCGCAGTTCGGTAAACACCTTCCGCTCGCTCTTGCCCGGCAGATACGGACACGGCGCAGGGCTGGTCACGAAAAAGCGGGGAAAGCGAATGGGTGCGGTCACTTTGGGCTGCGTCCTCTCAAACAGAAAAGGTCCGTACTTGTTAGACGCATCAATGCCAGAGCGGGTCCCGCGTTAAAACCCTATTAACCACGAAAAGCCGAGGTGAACCGGCAAACGACTGCCCGCAACCACCGATCTGCCCGGCAAACGCCGGTTTTTGAAAAGCTACGGGGGTCAGGCCAGTTCGGCCAGGTCGACGGTATATCCCTTGGCACGCAGCGCCTCGACAAGGCGGTCGATCTGGTGGCCGTCGCGCGCCTCGCACTCGATCTCCGCGGTCAGTCCCTTCGCCGGCAGCGTGGTGAAGATGCGCTGGTGATAGATCTCGATGATATTGACGTTGTGCGCGTTGAATTCGCGCATCACCTTGAACAGCGCACCGGGGCGGTCCTGCAGGACGATCTGCAACCGCGCGAGACGGCCCGACCGCGCAAGATCGCGCAGCAGGACATTGGCCAGCAGCCGGGTATCGATATTGCCGCCGCAAAGAACGAGCCCGACGGTCTTGCCAGCGAATTTGTCCGGATTGGACAACACGGCCGCAAGTCCCGCTGCACCCGCGCCCTCGACCACGGTCTTCTCGATCTGCAACAGCAGCGAGACCGCATGTTCGAGCTTGGCCTCCTTGACCAGCAACACCTCGTCGACCAGTTCGGCGATGATCTGCCGGGTGAACTGGCCGGGCGCCTTGACCGCGATGCCTTCGGCCAGCGTATCGCCGCCGCACGGGCGGTCGTCCCCAGTCACGGCCGAGTACATCGAGGGATAGAGCTCGGCCTGGACGCCGACCATCTCGATTGTCGGCTTCAGCGCCTTGGCAACGGTTGCCATTCCGCTCATCAGCCCGCCGCCACCGATCGGCACCACGAGACAGTCGAAGTCGTCCTTCCGTTCGAGCATCTCGAGCGCAACCGTCCCCTGCCCGGCCGCCACCAAGGGGTCGTCGAAGGGATGGACGAAGGTCAGGCCGCGCTGCTTCTCGAGTTCGCGGGCGTGGGCATAGGCTTCGTCGAATGTCTCGCCATGCAGTTCGACATTCCCGCCGACGCTTTCGGTCTGCATCACCTTCACGCTTGGCGTGGTCTGCGGCATGACGATGGTCACCGGCACGCCCAGTCGGCGTCCGTGATAACTCAGGCCCTGGCTGTGATTGCCCGCCGAAGCCGCGATGACGCCGCGCGCCTTCTGTTCCTCGTTGAGATGGAGCAAAGCGTTGAGCGCACCGCGTTCCTTGTAGGCGGCGGTAAACTGGTGGTTCTCGAACTTGAGCCAGATATCGGCGCCCGAAATCTCCGACAGCGTCTGCGAGCGCAACATCGGCGTCTCGACCACCGCGCCTTTGATGCGCGCAGCAGCGGCGCGCACATCGTCGAGGGTGAGGAGCTCGGTCGCCTTGGTGGTGGCGCGCACGGGAGAAGCTTCGGTCATGCTCCGCCCCTACGGCGCGGCGGCGAAGCGCGCAATCGCCGAAAGGGTTTGCCTCGCTCAAGCTTTGCCTTATCGCGGCACCACCAATTCCGGACGGGACGCCCTCTATGAAGCTGAATTTCCTCGCACCTGCGCTTGCCTTGGTGCTTGCCGCCCCGGCCCACGCCGATGTGCTGGTCGACAATGTCGAAGGGATCACCATCGGCGAGGACGGCAAGGTCGAACGCTTTGTCGCGCTGGTGATAGACGATGAGGGCAAGGTCGCGCAGATCGTCAAATCGGGCGAAGACAAGCCGCAGACGGACTATCGCGAGGACGGCGAAGGCGCGGTGATGATCCCGGGCCTGATCGATGCGCATGCGCATGTCATGGGGATCGGCATCGGGGCGCTCACGCTGGATCTGTCGGACACCAACTCGCTTGACGAAGCGCTGGCTAGGATCCGCCAGTTCGCGGCTGAGAACGAAGCGCGCCCGTGGATTCTCGGTCGTGGTTGGAACCAGGAAAAATGGGGTCTGGGTCGTTTCCCGACCGCCGCCGAACTCGACAGTGCGGTGGCCGACCGCCCGGTCTATCTCGCGCGGGTCGACGGGCATGCCGGCTGGGCCAATACGCTGGCGATGCAGGCGGCGGGGATTACCGCCGCCAGCAAGAGCCCTGCCGGCGGCCGGATCGAGCGATTGCCCGGATCGCAGCAGCCATCGGGCGTGTTCGTCGATGCGGCCGAGCAATTGATGCGCGCTGCGATTCCCGCTCCGCGCCCCAATGAGCGCGATCTCGCCTTCGCCGAGGCGCAGAATCTGCTGCACCGCAACGGCATCACCGCCGTGGCCGACATGGGCACCACGATCGAGGACTGGCAGGCATTCCGCCGCGCGGGCGACAAGGGCGCTCTGACGCTGCGGATTATGGCCTATGCTGCGGGCCCCGACCAGATGGAGCTGATCGCCGGCGCACGGCCCTCGCCGTGGCTCTACGACGACAAGCTGCGCATGAACGGGGTCAAGCTCTACCTCGATGGCGCACTTGGCAGCCGCGGGGCCTGGCTCAAGCAACCCTATGCCGACGATCCGGGCAACACCGGCCTGCCGCTGACCAGTCCGGCCAAGCTGCGCAACATCCTGGTGCGCGCGGCGCAGGGCAATTTTCAGCCGGCGATCCATGCCATCGGCACCGCCGCCAACGCGGATGCGCTCAGCGCCATCGGCGAGATTGCCGAGAGTTTCCCGGGCGACCGCCGCTGGCGGATCGAGCATGTCCAGATCGTCGACCCGGTCGACCTGCCCAAGCTTGGCCAGAACGGGATCATCGCCTCGATGCAGCCGGTTCACCAGACCAGCGACCGGACCATGGCCGAGGCGCGCCTCGGCCCCGACCGGCTCGACGGGGCCTATGCGTGGGACACGATTCTGCAGCTAGGGGGACGGTTGGCATTCGGCTCGGATGCACCGGTGGAATCGCCCGACCCCTTCGCCGGGCTTGCCGCTGCAACCACGCGCATGGACGCGAATGGCGAACCGTTCGGTGGCTGGCGCCCGCAGGACCGCGTAAATCGCGAGCAGGCGCTGGCGGGCTTTACCAGCGAAGCCGCCTATGCCGGGTTCGCCGAAGGACGTTTCGGACGGTTGCTGCCGGGCGAACGAGCGGATTTCGTGCTGATCGACCGGGACCCGCTGCTGGCCACGCCCAGCGAATTGCGCGC
>JBFOLW010000220.1:0-2999 GCA_040830305.1 Erythrobacter sp. | reverse complement strand
GGGCCAGTGGCCCTTTGCAACCGAGGATGAACGCAAGATGCCGAAATTGATCGTCACCACCCGCGAAGGCGAAACCAGCGAAATCGACGTCGCCGACGGCCTGACCGTGATGGAAGCGATCCGCGACAACGGCTTCGACGAGCTGCTGGCGCTGTGCGGCGGCTGCTGTTCCTGCGCGACCTGCCACGTCCATGTCGATGCGGCCTTTGCCGACAAGCTGCCCGAAATGACCGAGGACGAGGACGATTTGCTCGAGTCGACCGACCACCGCGAAGCCACTTCGCGCCTGTCGTGCCAGATCCCGTTCACCGCGGAACTGGACGGCCTGAAGGTGACGATCGCGCCGGAAGACTAATGGCGTCTGATCGCGCCTGACTACGTCAGTCGCTGTGCCCTGTTCCGTCCCGCTCCCCCTCCCGACCACCCATGGCGTTATACTGATCGGGTGGCCGGGAGGGGGAGCGGGAAGGCACAGCGAGCCTTCGACGGATGTCGAAGGCGTACCCAACGAAGACTCCCCCTTTTCCCCTTGCAAGCGCATGTAGTTTGCACCGCCGCTACGGCGCGCCTACCTCCCGCATCATGACATCAATTCCCGTACGCGAGCAGACGCTCGACCTCATCGGCAATACGCCGCTCGTCCGCCTCGAAGGGCCGAGCGCGGAAGCCGGCTGCGACATTTTCGGCAAGTGTGAGTTCGCCAATCCGGGCGCCTCGGTGAAGGACCGTGCGGCGCTCTACATCATCCGCGATGCGGAAGAGCGCGGCGAGTTGAAGCCCGGCGGCACGGTCGTCGAGGGCACCGCCGGCAACACCGGGATCGGCATCGCGCTGGTGGCCAATGCGCTCGGCTATCGCACGATCATCGTGATGCCCGACAACCAGTCGAAAGAGAAAATGGACACGATCCGCGCGCTCGGCGCGGAGCTGGTGACCGTCCCGCCGACCAAATATGCCGACTGCAACCATTTCCAACACGTCTCGCGCCGGATGGCGGGCGAGATCGACGGGGCGATCTGGGCGGGCCAGTTCGACAACACCGCAAACCGCAAGGCGCATATCGAGACAACCGCAAAAGAACTGTGGGAGCAGCTCGAAGGGCGGATCGACGGCTTTACCTGTGCGGCCGGCACCGGCGGCACGATCGCTGGCGTCGGCATGGGGCTCAAGGAACTAGACGAGAACGTGAGCATCGCGTTGACCGACCCGCATGGCGCGGCGCTTTACAACTACTTTGCCCATGGCGAGCTGAAGGCGGAAGGGTCCTCGGTCGCCGAGGGGATCGGCCAGGGCCGAATCACCGCCAATCTCGAAGGCGCACCGATCGACACGCAGTTCCGCATCTCCGACGAGGAGGGCCTCGTCTGGGTCGCGCGCCTGCTGCGCGAGGAGGGCCTGTGTCTCGGCCTGTCGAGCGGCATCAATGTGGCGGGCGCGATCGCGCTCGGCAAGCAGCTCGTGGCAGAAGGCCGTGAGAACCCGCGGGTTGCCACGATCCTGTGCGATACCGGCTTCCGCTACCTCTCGACGCTCTACAATGCCGAGTGGCTGTCTGCGAAAAAGCTGCCGGTGTTCGATTGGTTGCAATTGGGCGATTGACTGGCGGGCAGGGCACCCTAGGCTAATGCGCGTGCCCCAATTCTTCGACATGAGCCGTAAGCCGCCGGTGGGCGAATTGCCCGACGTGCCCGGTGCCGACGCGCGACGCGAGCGCACCATGCAGCGGCTGCAGATCGGGATCACCGGGATCGTGCTGATGATCCTGCTGGTCGGACTTGCCAGTATCATCCAGGATCGCGCCGCCGAAAGCGATGCGACAACCGTGCCTGCCGCCGCGCCGACAACGGAGCCGACGCAGGCTGCGCCGCGGAACGACCCGCTGGTCGAGGCCGGCGTCGTCCCCGACCTGCCCGCGCAGCCGACCCCGACAATGGCCGCAACGCCGACCATGGGCACGCAGTCGAACAATGACGCGCCGCCGCCAGCAAACTAGCCCATTGCTGGTCCTTCTGGCGCTGCTCCTTGCTGCTTGCTCTCCCGGGCAAGGCACCGAGGAGATCCCGGCCAAGCCCCGCGTCGGCCTGTTCACCAGCCTGCCGATCTATTGGGGCGAGGGCGACTTCGGCGCGCTGCTCGATGGCGAGAGCGAGAAAGATTGGGTGCGCGCCGAGCTTGAAACCCGCTTCGAATTGGTTCCGCTCGACACGCTGGAGCCCGAGGCGCTCGACGGGCTCGACCGGGTTATCCTCGCCCAGCCGCGCGCGCTGGCACCTTCGGAAAACGCATCCTTCGATGATTGGGTCGCGGGCGGAGGCAGGGCGGTCATCCTGGCCGATCCGATGCTGACCCGTCATTCCGACTATCCCATCGGCGACAGGCGTCGACCGCAGGACGTGGTGCTGTTGTCGCCGATCCTGTCCCACTGGGGAGTAGAGCTACTGTTCGACGAGGCCCAGGCACGCGGCGAGCGGCTCGTAGAATGGGACGGCCGGACATTCCCCGTGAACCTGCGCGGGAGTTTCGTGCCGGTTGACAAAGGCCGATCCATGCGGGCCTGCGAGATATTGGCCGACGGGCTGGCTGCGCGGTGCAGGCGCAGCGCCGGAGAGGCATTCCTTTTTGCCGATGCCGCCCTTCTCGACTGGGAAGGAACTGGTCCTGTCCCCGAGGTTCGGCGAGATGCCTTGTGGGACATCGTGTCCCTCATCGCATCTCCGAATCCGCCGTCAGCGGATTGATGCGGGATTTTGCGGGAAGCCGTTCGAATCTTCGGGATCGGCGGGCCTTATCTCGGTGAAATTACGTGTATTTCCATGGTCTTCGTTCATGAACTGCTGAGCAGATCAAACATGCGGCTGGATAATTTATATCAATAAATCAGATAGATAATCCTTTATCCCGCGAAATCCCGCAATTTTCCCTTCCATCCCTGCCTGTCCCGAGGTAAACCGCAATCACATCGGACAAGCACTGTCTATGCGCGCTCGGCCTCGAGTTGG
>JBFOLW010000219.1:0-15635 GCA_040830305.1 Erythrobacter sp. | reverse complement strand
GTCGGCGAGCTTGCCGAGCGGGATCCCGAACAGCGCGTAGAACACGGCGAAGGCCGTGCCGTAGAGGAATCCGAGATAGTCGTCCTCGACCCCGAGATCGGCCTTGATGTCATTGGCTAGGATCGAAAGGATCTGCCGATCTATGAAGTTCAGCACATAGACCAGGACGAGGACACCCAAGGCGTACCAGCTGTACGTCGGGACCTTGTCCGTGCCGCCACCTGCCGCCTTATCATTGTACGGTGCGGCATCCTTGGCTTCGCTCAATTCCCTGCTCCCTACGCTCTATTCATCCTCTGCGTAGGGGGTGGTATCGACTAGCCCTGCATCGGCAAAGCCTTTTCGGCGCAAGCGACAGGAATCGCAGGACCCGCAGGCAAGGCCGTCTTCCGTCGGGTCATAGCAGGACCAGCTCCATGCCGGATCGAGACCCAACCGATGGCATTCGCGGGCGATGTCGGCCTTCGACATGTGCTGCAGCGGTGCATGAATTGCAAAGGGCTGCCCTTCCACGCCCTGCTTGGTCCCCAGCCGCGCCGTTTCGGCGAAGCTCGAGATGAACTCTGGACGACAATCCGGGTAACCCGAATAATCGAGAGCATTGACCCCGATGAAGATGTCGCGCGACCCTGCAGTTTCGGCAAAGGCCGTGGTCAATGCGAGGAAAACGAGGTTGCGCGCGGGCACATAGGTGACCGGAATATCGTCGCCCACCCCATCCTTGGGGACATCGATATCATCGGTCAGCGCGGAACCGCCGAAACGGCGCAGGTCGAGCGGAAGCTCGACATGCCGCTCGATTTCGAGCTTCTCGGCGATTGCCCGCGCCGATTGCAGCTCGCGCACATGACGCTGGCCATAATCGATCGTGAGGGCGTGGAGCGAATGCCCGCGCTCACGCGCGATCGCCGCGGTCACCATCGAATCGAGACCGCCCGACAAAAGGATAACCGCCGGGCCTTGCGTGTCGGATTTCGTCATGCAGGTCCGCTAGGCACGAACGCCGGGGCCTGCAAGGGCTCGGATCAGCCGCAGCTGCCTGTCTGGCGTGCTTCCGCGGTGAACTGGAACGGCTTGCCGCCGGCAATTCCCTGGCTGTCGATCTGCACCAGCCCGCTCGATTCCTTTCGGATGTGGGTACGTCCGTAGCCGTTCCCGCGGCAGGTATACTGCACGGTTACGTCGCTCGCCCCGTCTTCAACCACGAAGCGGTTGCATCCATTGTCGCGGTGACGCAGCTGGATGAGTTCGCGCCCCGTCCGCACGCAGATTCTCTGCGCGCCGCTGCCATCGCGATAGCGCACTTCCCAGCCGCCGCGATTAAGGCTGTCGAGCATGGCGAGCGAGGCCTGGGCGAGCGCGGGTACGGCTGGAATCACCAGCGGTGCAGACAATGCCGCAAGGAAAAATGCCCTCTTACGAGCCATACCGAAACTCACCTTTCGTCCGACAACAGACGCGCCCGTGATTCGTGAACCTTACACCACAAGCGCGATGAACTGTTGTATAACAACGACACGCCGTTCAGATCTCGATTCCGAACTGCTTCGAGCAGAATGCGCAATCGACCAGTACGATCCCGTTTTCGTCGCGCATTTCGATACGCTGTTCCTCGGGAAAACGCGCGAGCACGTCGCGATAATGCTCGACCGAACAACGGCAGCCGCGGGCAATCGCCGCACCCGGCTGGATACGAACTTCCTCCTCCTCATGGAACAGCCGCCAGGCAATCGCTTCGAGCGACAGCTCCGGGTCGAGCAGTTCGTCATGGCGCAGCGTACCGGCGAGGATCGAAACATGCTCCCATTCGGGGTGGTCGAGCTTGGCATGCAGGCGTTCGCGGCCTTCCTCGCCTTCGGGCAAGTGCTGAACCAGCAATCCGGCGGCGCGCACGCCGTCGGCATCGGACCGCACCGCACAGCGTATGAGGGTGGGGACCTGCTCGGATTGGTAGAAGTAGCGCTCGCATGCCTCGGCCAGACTGTCGCCCTCGAGCGGTACGATTCCCTGATAGCGGCCCTTGCCGCGTGCGAGGTCGAAGGTGATCGCCAAATAGCCCTTGCCAAATAAAGCGAAGAGAGAAGGATTGGCGCCCAGTTCGGCCAGCCGCGAGGTATCGAACTCGACATAGCCGCGCAGCTCGCCGCCCTTGTAGTCGCAAACCAGGAGGCTCACCGCACCTGCCTCGGTCTGCGCCTGCATCGTCACCTGCGACCCGTCGTCCTTGACCAGCCCGCCCATGAGCACCGCGAGGACGAGTGCCTCGGCGAGCAGATGCTTGATCGGCGGCGGATAATCATGCGCAGCGAGTATTTCGTCGAGCGTGCGGTCGAGCCGCACGAGGCGGCCACGTGCATGGCGAGTGGGAATGGTGAAGGCAAGCAGGCGCCCCGAATAGGTTTCCTGCGCATTGTCGGGCTTAGCGTTCATCGCCGCCATATGGGGGAGGCCCGGCCAAAATGTTAGGGTGCTTGCGCCCCGTCAGATTTTACCCAGACACCATAGCAGCACCGACTTCTGCGCATGGATGCGGTTCTCGGCCTCGTCGAAGACCACCGACTGGTCGCTCTCGAATACATCTTCGGTCACTTCCTCGCCGACATGCGCGGGAAGGCAGTGGAGGAACTTTGCGTCGGGGCTGGCGGCGCCCATCAGATCGCCCGTGACCTGGAACGGAGCCATTGCCGCGAGCTTGTTGTGGACGTGCTCCTGCCCCATCGAAACCCAGGTATCGGTAACCACGATATCGGCGCCCGCAGCCGCTTCGCGTGCGTCGCGGGTGAGCGTCACCTTCGCTCCTCCGCTGCGTGCCATATCGACGAATTCGGCGTCCGGTTCGTAACCCTGCGGCGTGCCGATCCGGACATTGAACTTCATCAGTCCGGCTGCCTCGAGGATCGAATGCAGGACATTGTTGCCATCGCCGAGCCAGGCAAGTTCGAGGCCGGGCAACGGCTTGCCCTGCTCGATCACGGTGAGCAGGTCGGCAACGATCTGGCACGGATGCGAACGATCGGTCAGGCCGTTGATTATCGGGACGCTCGCATGGCGCGCCATCTCCCGTGCCTTTTCATGATCGTCGGTACGGATCATGATCGCATCGACCATCCGGCTGAGCACGCGCGCGGTATCGGCGATGCTTTCGCCGCGTCCGAGCTGGCTGGTCCCCGAATCGAGGATCAGCGCCGATCCGCCGAGCTGGCGCATCGCAATGTCGAAACTGACCCGGGTGCGGGTCGAGTTCTTCTCGAAGATCATGCCGAGCACATGGCCCGCAAGCGGCGCGTCGGCATCGGCCCTGCCCTTGGGCCAGCTGGCGCGAGCCGCCTTGCGGTCCTGCGCGTCGTTGATCATGGCGGCAATCGCATCCCCGCCAGCGTCTGAAAGGTCGAGGAAGTGCCGCATCGTCCCGGTCGCTCAGCCGGCCGGTACGTAGCTTGCCGCGCCGTCCGAAAGCTTTTCGAAGAATTCGTCGAACTCGGCGTCGCCCGCCACCAGCGGCGGCAACACGCGCAGCGTATTGTCGCCGGCAGCCACCGTCAGCAGCTGGTGATTGTCGCGCAGGTGAGCGAAGAAGGGCCGGCTCTCGACCTTCATCTTGACACCGAGCATCAGGCCCTTGCCGCGAACCAGTTCGAACAGTTCGGGATAGTTACCGATGAACTGTTCGAGCCTTGCGCGCAGGCGCTCGCCCTTCTCGGTGACCGCGGCAAGGAATTCGTCGTTGGCGACGGCATCCATTACCGCCATCCCGGCGGCCATCCCGAGCGGATTGCCGCCATAGGTGGAGCCGTGCGTCCCGAATCCCATTCCGCGTGCCGCCTTCTCGGTGGCGAGGCAGGCTCCCAGCGGGAAACCGCCGCCGATCCCCTTGGCGCTGGCCATGATGTCGGGCTCGATCCCGTAATGCTCGTAGGCGAAAAGCTTGCCCGTTCGCGCGACGCCGCACTGGACTTCGTCGAAGACCAGCATGAGGTCGTTCTCGTCGGCCAGCTGGCGCAGGCCGCGAATGAATTCCTCGCTCCCCGGACGGATGCCGCCCTCGCCCTGGATCGGCTCGACCAGGAAGCCCGCGGTCCTGTCGCTCATCAGCGACTCGGCGTGCTCGAGATTGTCGAACTCGGCATATTGGAACCCGGCGAGCAACGGCATGAAGCCCTTGTGCATCTTCTCCTGGTTCGAGGCACTGATTGTCGCCATCGTCCGGCCGTGGAAGGCGTTGGTGAAGGTGATCAGCTCGGTGCGATTGGCATCACCATCGTCATGCTGATGATAGGCACGCGCGGTCTTGATCGCGGCCTCGACCGCCTCGGCGCCCGAATTGGTGAAGAAGACCGTATCGGCGAAAGTCTTGTCGACCAGCCGCTGTGCCAGCTCCTCGCCCTGCGGGCTGCCGTAGAGGTTGGAGACGTGCATCAGCGTCTCGGCCTGTTTCTGGATAGCGCCGATCAGCCCTTCGTGGCTGTGGCCGAGCAGATTGACCGCGATACCGCTGGCAAAATCGAGATAGCGCGTGCCGTCCTCGTCGATCAGGTGGCAATGCTCGCCCTTGACCGGGCGGACCCCGCAGCGGGGATAGACGGGCATCAGCGGCGAAATCGACATGGGTCCTCCAGCGGCACCTCTTCGCGGGTGCATTTGCAATCGAAAGACAAATGGCGGTCCCTTCCGGGAACCGCCATTTGCGTGTTTCTCAGCGATCTATTGCCTCTTGCGGCCCGGGTCAAACCGGGTCGCGAAGCGCGAGACCTCAGTCCTGCGCAGGAACGAGGTTGACCGCCGAATACTTGCCGCGTCGGTCGACCTCGAGATCGAACTCGTAACGCTCGCCTTCATTGATTCCGGCAAGACCCGAACGCTCGACCGCACTGATATGCACGAACGCGTCGGGCTGGCCATCGTCACGGGTGAGGAAGCCGAAGCCCTTCATCGAATTGAAGAACTTGACCGTCCCGGTGGCCTTTTCACCGGTCAGTTCGCGCCGCGGTGCACCACCGGCATCGCCGCGATCTCCGCGATCGGGACCGCGCGATTGCACGGGAACGACGTCGCCGACGATCTGGAGGTCCTGAGCCGAAACCTTGCCGCCACGATCGACGAGGTTGAATTCCAGCTCCTGGCCTTCACCGAGACCTTCGAGGCCAGCACGCTCGACCGCGCTGATGTGGACGAACACGTCCTCACCGCCACCGTCCTGCTGGATAAAGCCGAAGCCCTTCTGGCCGTTGAAGAATTTCACCGTGCCCTTGCCGGTACCGACGACCTGTGCCGGCATGCGGTTGAAACCGCCGCCACCACCGCCACCGCCACGGTTGCCGCCGCCGAAACCGCCACGGTCTCCACCGCCGCGATTGCCGCCACCGAAACCGCCACGGTCTCCGCCGCCGCCACCGCCGAAGCGGTCGCCGCCGCGATCGTTGCGGAACGCATCATGCGGAGCAAAATCGGACGGGGGCCCGCCGAAATTGTCGAAACCGTCTTCACCGAATCCGTCGCGCTTGTCCTTTCCGCGGCGGCGCCCTCTGTCGTAACCCATAACTCGAACAATACCTTGTCGCGCAGCCCCTTAGTCAAACCAAGCCAGGACAGCGGACTGCTTCCGTACTGGCGCGGGCGGGCACACAACCCTCCCTCATGCACACGTCATAGCGCGAAAGATGGCTTTGCGCGAATGATTTAGCGGCCATGGCCAGCAAACCGCACAATTGTGACATTTTCGCATGGAAGAAATTGCGCGAATCATTGCTTGAACGCTGCGAACGTGTTGGGCAGAGGGTCAGGGATGGAATATCTTGCCCTGCTCTCGGATCCGGCCGCCTGGCTGGCGCTGCTCACCCTTATTGCGCTGGAAGTCGTCCTCGGCGTCGACAACCTCATCTTCATCGCGATCCTGTCGAACAAGCTGCCCGAGCACCAGCAACAGCGGGCGCGGCGGATCGGACTGGCTCTGGCGCTGATCATGCGTATCGGCCTGCTGATGCTGATCGGCTGGCTGGTAACCCTGCAAACCCCGATTTTTGACCTCGGCATCACCGGTCCGCCGGTCGAGGGGACCAACAAGGCCAGTTTCGAGACCGCCTTTTCGGGGCGCGACCTGATCCTGCTGGTGGGCGGCCTGTTCCTGCTGTGGAAAGCCACCAAGGAAATCCACCATTCGATGGAGCCCGAGGACGATTCGGGTGAACTGCTCGACAAGACCCCGGGCGTGGCGGCTGCGGCGAAGGCGACCTTTGGCACCGTGATCGCGCAGATCGTCGCCATCGACATCGTCTTTTCGGTCGATTCGATCCTCACCGCGGTCGGCATGACTGACCAGATCCCGATCATGGTCACGGCAGTGGTGATCACCGTAGCGATCATGATGGTCGCTGCCGATCCGCTGGCGAGGTTTATCGAGAAAAACCCGACGCTGGTGATGCTCGCACTCGCCTTCCTGGTGATGATCGGCCTTGTGCTGATCGCCGATGGCTTCGGTTTCCATGTGCCCAAGGGCTATATCTACGCCGCCATGGCCTTCTCGGTCGGGGTTGAGCTGTTGAACATGGTCCAGCGCAATCGCCGTGCGGCGAAGCTGGCCAGCGCGCAGGGAGACGCGTGATGAGCCAGTTCCGCAAGCTGTCCGACGAGTTCTACGCCAGCCCACAGGTCACCCCGCAAGAGATCTCCGAGGCGGCGGCAATGGGTATCGCGCTGGTGATCAACAACCGGCCCGACGGCGAGGCGCCCGATCAGCCGCCGGCCGCGGATATCGAGGCCGCCACACGTGCGGCAGGCATGGACTATATCGCCATTCCCATCGGCAGCGCGGGTTTCAGCGAACCGCAGGTCGAGCAGCTGCAGGAAGCCCTCGCGCGCACCGATGGCCCGGTGCTGGGCTTCTGCCGCTCGGGCACACGTTCGACGTTTCTTTGGTCGCTGGCCCGCGCGCGCAGTGGCGATGATCCCGACGCCATCGGCGAAGCCGCTGCCGCGGCGGGTTACGACGTCAGCCCGGTCCGCCCGGCGATGGACATGTTCGCTGCTCGCGCGAAGGGCTGATCACCGGCGATAATCGAGCGGCGGCTTGCGGTCGCCGAGCAGCGATTCGTACACATAGTCAGCGCCCCGGGCCGCGGCGAACTCGGCCTTGGCCGTCTCGCGCAATTGCGGATTGGTGTAGAGTTCCACCGCGGCAAGGATCATCGCCTTGGCCGCATGCTGCGTGCCCTTGGTGCCGTAGCTGTGCCCGCTCGCCGCAACCGCCTGCCAGCTGTGCGCGGCCGTCCCCGGAACCCACGTCGCAGTGCGCACGCTGACGGTCGGCACAGCCCGACTGACATCGCCGACGTCGGTCGAGCCGTAGCCCGTCAGAACCGCGTACTCTTCGATCTCGCGCGCCTGCGCCAGATCTGGCGCGTCGTCGCCGAGGCTCTCGCGAATGGTTGCCGCCCACTCCAGTTCTTCGGCGGAGTGCGCGATCGGTTCGAGCTCGCGCAGCTTGCTATCCATCATCAGCTGCAGCGATTCGAGCGGAAGCGTCGGGTTGTTTCCGTGGATGATTTCCCAATCGACCGTGGTGCCAGTCCCCATCGCTGCCCCTTGCGCGGCTGCCTCGAGGCGCGGCCACAGCGCGCGCACCTCGTCGGCATCCGAATGGCGCACGTAATAGAAGACCTCCGCGAAATCGGGGACCACATTGGGCGCCGACCCGCCGCTGGTAATCACGTAGTGGATGCGCGTGTCCATGGTGGTGTGTTCGCGCATCATATTGACCATCATGTTCATCGCCTCGACGCCGTCGAGCGCACTCCGGCCACGTTCGGGGGCGCCGGCGGCGTGCGCGGAGACGCCGCGGAAGCGGAACTTGCCCGAACGGTTGGCGAGGCTCTTGCGCGACGCGGCCGAGTTTCGATCCGCCGGGTGCCAGTCGATCACGAAATCGGCATCGTCAAACAGGCCTGCGCGCGCCATGTAGACCTTGCCCGACCCGCCTTCCTCGGCCGGCGTGCCGTAAAGCCTCACGCGCCCGGGAGCACCCGTCGATTCGAGCCAGTTGCGGATCGCGATCGCCGCGCTGAGCGAACCCGCGCCGAACAGATTGTGCCCGCAGGCATGACCGGCATGCTTGCCTTCGACCGGGTCGCGCGTCGGGGCGGACGACTGATTGATGCCCGGCAGTGCGTCGAATTCGGCGAGCAGCCCGATCACCGGGCCGCCCTCGCCCCACTCGGCGACGAAGGCGGTCGGGATATCCGCTACACCGGCGCGGATCGAAAAGCCCTCGCGCTGCAACTCGTCAACCAGCAGGCCGCTCGATTGCGTCTCGAGATAGCCCAGCTCGGCGAAGTCCCAGATCTGCCGCGCGACTCGCTCGGTACGGTCCTGCTGCGCTTCAACGTGGGCGATCGGATCATTGTCTTCCGCGTGGACCGGAGCGGCGAGCAAAGCGGTTGCTGCGGCGAACATGATAACGGGCTTCATCGGCATCTCCCTTGCGCGCCCTGCTTGCCGCAAAGCGCCCGACGTGCCAATCCTCTGTCGTTCATGGAATTGCCCCCCGCCCTCCTTCAGTTTCTCGGCTCGCTTGGTGCTATCCTGGCCCTCGGCTGGTTAGCCTACCGGCTTAAGCTCGGCCCCGCCCCGCGCCTCGAGGACGAGGCCGCCGCCCGCCGCGCCGCCGATGAAGCGGTGAGCGGCTTCGAACCGGTTGCGATCGGACTCGACCGCGATGGCAGCGGCGCAGTCATGCGCGATGCCGCCGGGCGGCTTCTCCTGTTGCGCCGGCACGGTGTCCATTTTGCAGGACGCCTTCTCACGCCCGATGCACACGCCCGTATCCAGGGTGACACGCTGGTCGTCGATACTGCCGAGAAGCGCTATGGCGAGGCGCGCCTCGTGCTGCGCGATCCGGCGCATTGGGTGAGCGCTGTCGAGGCAATGAGAGGCTGACTGCAATGCCCGACTTCTCGCCCACCGAATATGCCGTCCCCGGCTTTGTCGCACTGGTCGTGATCGAAATGATCTGGGCCTGGCGCAAACGACCGACTGCATATGAACCCAAGGACACGCTGACCAGCCTCGCCTTCGGGCTCGGCAGCACGGTTTCGGGCCTGCTGTTCGGCGGGGTGTTTTTCGCCCTGTTCCTGTGGCTGTGGCAATTTCGCCTGTTCGATATCGGCTGGACTTGGTGGGCCTTCGCGCTGTGCTTCGTGCTCGACGATCTCAAATACTACTGGGTCCATCGCTTCGGCCACCGCGTGCGCTGGTTCTGGGCCAGCCATGTGAACCACCATTCGAGCCAGCACTACAATCTCAGCACCGCGCTCAGGCAGACCTGGACGGGATTTCTGACACTGGGATTTGCTTTCGCGCTGCCGCTGGTCCTGCTCGGTTTCCATCCCGCGATGATCGCGATCTGCGGCGGTTTCAACCTGATCTACCAGTTCTGGATCCACACCGAGGCGATCGACCGGATGCCGCGCTGGTTTGAGGCGGTCATGAACACACCCAGCCATCATCGCGTCCACCACGCGACCAACCCGCGCTATCTCGATCGCAACTATGCCGGCGTGTTCATCGTCTGGGACAAGCTGTTCGGGACATTCGCACCCGAAGTAAGCGACGAGAAAATCCGCTACGGCATCGTCAAGCAGCTCGGCAGTTTCAACCTGCTGTGGGCTGTGTTTCACGAGTGGATCGGTATCGCCCAGGACATGTGGCGTAGCCCTTGGAAGCACAAACTGTCCTATCTCCTGCGCGAACCCGGCTGGTCCCATGACGGCAGCCGCGAAACATCCGACCAGATCCGCGAACGCTGGCTCGAACGGCAGGGACAGTCGAATAAATCCGTTTCATTCGAAAACCGGATTGCAGACGAGGCCGAGGCTGCCTAACCTCTCACGCAAGAGAGGAGAAATCATGGACGAATTCGATGTCATCGTGATCGGTGGCGGGAGCGCCGGGAGCGCAGTTTCCGGTCGGCTGGCCGAGGCCGGCAAAAGCGTGTGCCTGCTCGAGGCGGGGCCGCGCAACGACACCGTGCTGGTCAAGACTCCGGGGTTCATGCCCTTCCTGCGCGATTCCTCGAACTATCGTTTCGAGACCGTGCCGCAAAAGGGCCTCAACGGCCGGATCGGCTACCAGCCGCGCGGCCGCGGGCTCGGCGGATCGTCGGCGATCAACGCGATGATCTACATTCGCGGGCACAAGTGGGATTACGACAATTGGGCCGAACTCGGCTGTAGCGGCTGGGGCTACGACGACGTGTTGCCTTACTTCAAGCGCGCCGAGCACAATGTGCGCGGGGCCGACGACTTCCACGGCGCATCGGGTCCGCTGTGGGTCAGCGACCAGAAATGGCCCAACCCGGGCAGCCTCGCGTTTGTCGAGGCGGCTGCACAATTGCAGCTGCCGCGTAATCCGGACTTCAACGGCGCGAAGCAGGAAGGCTTCGGCATCTACCAGGTAACGCAGAAGGACGGCGAACGATGGTCCGCCGCGCGCGCCTATGTCGAACCCAAGCGCCGGTCGAAGAACCTCGACGTGCGGATCGGCGTCTCCGTGCAAAAGCTCGAGATCGAGGATGGCCGCGTCACCGGCGTGACCTATTCGGTCGGCGACAAGCAGCGCACGGTAAAGGCCCGCGGCGCGGTTGTGCTGTCCGCAGGCGCGTTCAATTCGCCGCAGATCCTGATGCTGTCGGGCATCGGTCCGGCGACTCATCTGAAGGAACACGGGATCGACGTCGTGCTCGACAAGCCCGCTGTCGGTAACGATCTGCAGGACCATGTCGACTACGTCTCGAGCTGGGAGACCGAGAGCAAGGATTTCATCGGCAGCAGCCTTACCGGCACTATCCGGATGGCGAAGGCCGTAATCGAACATCGCCGCAAGCGTACGGGTATCATGACCACGCCCTATGCCGAAGCCGGCGGCTTCTGGACGGTAATGCCCGATGCGCCGGCACCGGATGTGCAATGGCACTTCGTTCCGGCAATGCTCGAAGATCACGGCCGCACGAAGGTCAAGGGCCACGGCTTCTCGCTCCATGCCTGTGTGTTGCGCCCCGAAAGCCGCGGCACGGTGCGGCTTGATGGACGCGATGCGCGGCAAGCGCCGCGGATCGATCCCAACTTCCTCGACGACGAGCGCGACATCGCGACCCTGCGCGAGGGCGTGCGGCTATCGCACCGCATCGCCTCCTCGCCCAGCCTGGCGAAATACGAGCCGCAGGATCGCTATCCGATCGATCTCGACGATGATGCACAGCTCGACGAACTGATCCGCAATCGCGCGGACACGGTCTATCATCCGGTCGGCACCTGTCGCATGGGGGGCGATACGGAGGCCGTGGTCGATCCGACGCTCAAGGCCAATGGTATCGACGGTCTGTACATCGCCGATGCCAGCGTCATGCCGCGGCTGGTGTCGGGAAATACCAACGCGCCGAGCATCATGATCGGCGAACGCTGCGCCGATTTCGTGCGCGAGTCGCTGGCGGCATAGCGACGGCCTACAAAAGAGGGCGGGCCGGAGATCGCTCCCCGGCCCGCCTCATTCTAGTTGTCTCTGGCGCGATCAGAACGCCTGGGGCGCCGGCAGTCCGAAGGTCTGCGGCGTCCCGACACGATAGCCGGGGCGCGCACGCCCGCCACGCTCACGATCGAAGCTGAGCAGCGCGTTCTCGTCGAGCAGGTTGTTGGCGTAGAGCACGAAGGACAATCCGCTGTCGAAATCGATTCCGACGCTCAGATTGACCAGATCGTACGACGGCAAGAGCAGGTCGACCGTGGTCGAGGCGCCCGCTGGCGCGCCACCGAATGGCAGGCCGTGCACAAAGGTGCGCGGATTGTTTTCCTGGTCGCCCGGCTGGGTGTAGCGATTGCCCACATGGCTCCACGACGCCGATACATAGGCGTCGGCATTGTCGGCGACCGGGAATTCATAGCTGCCCGAGGCCGAGAACTGGAACCGGGGTACCGAAGCCAGGCGGTTGCCGTCACGAATACCCGTCGCAGCCGCCAACGGCCCGGGCAGGGTCGTGTCGAATTCCGCTTCGATCAGACTGCCGGAAAATACGAGGTCCAGACCCACGACTGGCGAAAACCCGACTTCGGCCTCGAAACCCATCGAATGCGCGTCCGGCACGTTGAAGACGATACGGGAGGAGCAGCTCCCCGCGTCGAGCGTCGTCTGCAAATTGCTGATGTCGTTGTAGAAACCAGCGACATTGGCATAGAAGCCGCGGCCGGTAGCCTTGGCGCCAATCTCGTAGTTCCACAGCTTCTCGTCGTCATAATCCTGGAAGCCGCCGAACAGCGCCAGGTCCTGCGCGTTGCAGAGCGGGACATTGAGCGGATCATTGACGCCGCCAAGTCGGAAACCCTGCGATGCCTGGGCGTTGAGAGTGACATCGTCGCTGACATCGAAGCTCACCAAGAGGCGCGGAGTGATCCCGTCCGAGCTGGTGCGGTCAACCACGCGAAGGTCGCCATTGGCGAACAGGCCGCCGGTGGTGATGGTGCGAACTTCGTTGAAGTCGTAATAGCGCGCGCCCAGTGTCACATCGAACCTGTCGGTGAAGGCATAGGTCGCCTCGCCGAAAATCGCGATCTGTTCGATATTGTAGGGCAGGTCCGAGTTGAACGGGCTGTCGAGGTTGGGGAAACCATTGGCTACCGCCGCCGACGTACCGGCCCCGAGAGTCGCATCGGTAACCGCGGCGTAGCCCGGAGTGGGCAGGCGCTGGCGATAAAAGCGGTTGGTGTCCGAATAGAAACCGCCGAGGACCCACTGCAGCGGACCGGAGTTGTTCGACGCGAAACGGATCTCCTGGGTGATCGCACTTACGTCGGTCGTGTCGCGCAGGTTCGAGGGCAGCAGCACGCCCGAATCGGGGTAGCCGAGATCGACCGAGACCGAACCGGTCAGTGCGCTGGCATCGCGGCTGACGAGAATATCGCGGTTGGTGTACGAGCTGACCGACGTCAGCGTCACCGAGCCGAGTTCGGCTTCGACGACGAGATCGGCAATCAGGGTTTCGTCCTCGAATGCCTCGCGCAGCTGGAGATACTGTTCGCGCTCGCCGAGCTGTACCGGGGGCCGCGTGGTCGTGAACGGATTGGCATAGAGATTAAAGATCTCCTGGCGGTTGAACCCGTTGGCTTCCACTTTCTGGAAAACGATGCGCGGCGTGATGCTGAAGCCCTCGCCGGTGTCGACCGTAAAGGCGAGGCGCCCGCCGAACCGGTCGCCGTCATTGACGTCCTCGCCGCCAGCGGGGCCGATGGCATCGATAAATCCGCCGTAGCGCGTGTAGTAGGCGACCGCGCGCATCGCGGCGTTCTGCCCCATCGGAATATTCACGGCTCCCTTGAGGTGCCATCCGAGATCGTCGCCATCGACAAGATTTACATTGCCCTCGACCAGCCCTTCGCTGACCCCGACCAGCGGCTGGTTGGTAATGTAGCGGATGGTACCGCCGACGCTGCCCGATCCAAACAGCGTTCCTTGCGGGCCACGCAGCGTCTCGACCCGGTTGAGGTCGAACAGGTCGAGGTCGGGAGTGAACAGCGAAAGCGAGATCACACTCTCGTCGAGATAGACACCGACCTGTTCCTTTACGCCCGGCTGGTCGCGCACGACCTGCCCGGCCGAAACGCCGCGGACCGAGACCTGGCTTTGGCCAGGCCCGAGGTTCTGGACCGAGAGGCCCGCCACGTTGCGCGAAATGTCCTCGAGATTTGCGGCACCGGACTTCTGGATGTCTTCCTGCGTCTGCGCATTGATCGAGAAGGGAACGTCCTGGATGGTCGAATCGCGTTTGGTCGCCGTGACGATAATGACCGGATTGCCGCTGTCGGCCTGCTCTGCTTCCTGCGCGAATGTAGGGGTGGCTATCGCGGTCAGGCCGCACCCGGCCAGAAGCAGCGCCGTACGCGTCGCAAATCCATAATTGCTCACTTGCATCTTCTCTCTCCTCCCTGGTCGCTATCGGTCCAGTGGAAGGAAATGATGAGTCAAACGCGGATGAGAGGCAATCGGCAGCGCGATCTCGCATGCTCGATCCTGCGTCAACGTAACCAAAGAGACACACTGTTGACGCTACGAAAAAGCGGGCCGGAGAGCAATTCTCCGGCCCGATAGAAGTCGGTGTTCGCAGGAGGAACACAGTGGGGCGGGGGCTCCGAGTGTAGGAGAGAGGTCGGCGCCCTCGCCGAGCTTGTGATCAGTTATAGGCTCGCTCTCCGTGCTCGGAGATGTCGAGACCGTCGACTTCGGCGTCTTCGGCGACCCTCAGGCCGACCAGCGCCTTGACGATGAGACCGACGACCAGTGTGCCGATGGCGGCCCAGGCGATCGTCACGAGGACGCTGAAGACCTGAACCCAGAGCTGCGCGCCGAGAGCGACCGAACCGTCGCCGGGACCGGCGAGGAAAGGCTGGTAGACGATAGCCGTACCCACCGCGCCGACGATGCCGCCGATGCCGTGGATGCCGAAGGCGTCGAGCGAATCGTCGTAGCCGAGCTTCGCTTTCACCTTGGCGACGAAGAAGTAGCAGACGGCGGCACTCAGGATGCCGAGCAGGATCGCACCGAAGGGCCCGCTGTTGCCTGCCGCCGGAGTGACTGCGACGAGGCCGGCAATGACACCCGAGCAGAAGCCCAGCGCGCTGCCCTTGTGACCTGCTGCCCGCTCGATGACCATCCAAGTCAGCGCACCGGCCGCCGTGGCGACGAAGGTATTGATCATGGCAAGCCCGGCCGATGCATCGGCTTCGAGTGCACTACCGGCGTTGAAGCCGAACCAGCCGACCCACAGCAGACCCGTGCCGACCATGGTCAGCGTGAGGCTGTGCGGGGGCATCGGCTCTGCCGGATAGCCGCGCCGCTTGCCGAGGAGATAGGCGAGCACCAGGCCCGAAACGCCGGCATTGATGTGCACGACGGTGCCCCCGGCAAAGTCGAGCGCCCCGTCTTCGAACAACAGGCCGCCGCCGGCCCAGACCATGTGGGCGATCGGGAAATAGACCACCGTCAGCCACAGCGGCACGAACAGCATCACGGCGTTGAACTTCATGCGTTCTGCCGTAGCCCCGAGGATCAGCGCTGCGGTAATCGCCGCGAAGGTCATCTGGAAGCTGATGAAGACGAATTCGCTGATCACCTCGTCGGTGAATGTCGCTGCGGTGCTGGACGCATCGGTTTGCGACAGGAAGAGATTGCCCCAGCTGAAGAAGGCGTTCCCTTCGGGACCGAAAGCGGTCGAATAGCCCCACATCACCCAGACGAGCATCGCCAGCGATGCGGTCGCACCGATCTGCGTCATCGTCGACAGCATGTTCTTCGCACGGGTCAGGCCGCCATAGAACAGCGCCAACCCCGGGAGGATCATGAGCATGACCAGCACGGTCGCAGTCATCATCCACGCATTGTTGCCTGGATTCGGCACCGCGGCTGCGACCTCGGCAGCCTCCTGTGCGAAAGCGGTGGCAGGTGTGAGCAGCGCGAGGCCAGCGGCGGCGCTACGAGAAAGAGTTCGAAACATCATGGGTCCCATCCTGTCGGTCAAAGCGCGGTGTCGCCGGTCTCGCCGGTCCGAATGCGCGTGGCGCTGGCGAGGTCGAACACGAAGATCTTGCCGTCGCCGATGGCTT
>JBFOLW010000218.1:0-3916 GCA_040830305.1 Erythrobacter sp. | reverse complement strand
GGACGCCGAGCTGCTCGCTGCCTTGCGCTCGATGGAGACTCCGACCCTGGTCGGCTATGCCAATCTTGCCACCAACGAAAACGACATCGTTTACGAGCAACAGGTCTATCTCGAAGGCTTCCTCGCGCAGCTTGAAGGCAGCAATGCGCGGCCCGCCAGCATCAGGCTCGACAACTCGCATGGCGTGACGCGGAAGTGGCCGAGCATCGAGCCGGACCTCCCGCCCGTTCTGGGTCGGGCGATGCTTCAGGCGGCTGGAGAGGGCGAGAAGACCTTGCCCGGCTATGAGGGGTCGCTGCGGTTTCGCCACCCGGCCTTTGACAACGAGCCGATGTACGGGCGATTGCAGATCGACAATTTCCTCGATCCCGTCCTGATGGGAATTCCCGAGGTGCGGGCGATGCTGCGCGAACAGGTCGAAGGGCGCTATATCCTGATCGGCGGGGACATCATCGACTACGACCGGGTGCAGACAACCTTTTCCAGCGTGATCGGGGAGAACCCGCCCGGCCTGCGCGTCCACGCCGACATGATCGCGCAAATGCTCGATGGCGAGCGGCGCGGAAGGGTCGCGGGCGTCACGCTCTGGATACTGGCGATACTGGTGGTCGTGACCGCGGCGCTGACCGGCCTGCTGGAATTGGGGAGCTGGCGGATATATCTCCTGCTGGCGGTCCAGTTCGGTGCTTTCGTCGGCATCCCCTTCGTGCTGGAGTGGCAGGGCGCCGATACCTACGGTGTGCCCACCGCGGGGTGGCTGCTCGGCTGGATCATTGCCTTCTCGGCGGTTGTCTCCGCCGCCCGCGCAAGCGGGGCTGTGCAGCGCAATTTCGCCCAAGGGGCGCTGGGCAAATACCTCCCCCGCGAGATGGCCGAGGAAATACTCGAGCACCCGCAGCTACTCTCGCTGCATGGCGAGAAGAAGGAACTCTTCGTGCTCTTTTGCGATCTCGAGGGCTTCACCAAGATGAGCCACGCGATCCCCCCCGAAATGGTCGCCAAGCTGCTGAACCGCTACCTCGACCTCCTGTCCGACGTGGTGCTCGCGCACGGCGGGGTAATCGACAAGTTCGTCGGTGATGCCGTGGTCGCGTTCTGGGGTGCGCCGATCGGGCGCGATGACGATGGCGAACGTGCGGCGCGATGCGGCTATGCGATCTGGCAGGCAGGCGAACGGTTTCGCGAGGAAGTGGCGGCAATGGATTCCGACCTGCCCGAGATCGGCAAGACGCGCGTCGGATTGCATTGGGGGGAAGCGGTTGTGGGCAATTTCGGCGGCCAGTCGCGGATCCAGTATACGGCGCTTGGCGACAGCATGAATACGGCTGCGCGGCTCGAAGCGGCCAACAAGGCGCTCGATTCGAGCGTTATGGCCAGCCGTGAATTCGCCGAGCGTTCGGGCCTCGACTGGTGGCGGCCGATGGGCAGCGTGGTCTTGCGCGGTCGAGCCAAGCCGGTGGAGCTGATGGAACCGGCACCCGACTTCCCCGACTCCGATCGCGAACTGCTGGCGCAAGCTTACAAGCTGGCGCGCGATGACAATGCTAGCGCAGTTGAGATCATACGCGATGTGGCTAACCGCCATCCCACTGACACGGCTCTTGAAAATCTGCTATATCGCATTCAGAACTCGAAGGAGGGAGAGGCCTATGTCCTCGGCTAAATCGGTTCTCGCGACGGCGACATTCGCGCTTGCGGCCATCGGATTTCTCGCGACCGCCCCCGCCACGGCCGGGGTCGTCGTGAAATCCAGTGGGCCGTCTGCCGCTGATTATCCGGTAGGCAGCAAGCTCGACGATGCCACAAGCATTACCCTGAAGGCCGGTGACCGCCTCACTGTGCTGACCGACAGCGGAACGCGGGTCATCACGGGACCCGGAACGTATCGCGTGGGTGCACGCGGGCGCAGCAAGCGAACCACCTTTGCCATGCTGACCCGGCAGACGTCCGGCGCAAGGGTGCGAACGGGGGCCGTGCGCGGCGGGCCGGCGGGCTCGGCGAGCAATCCCAATTTGTGGAATGTGGACACCACCCAGGCTGGCAAGGTCTGCCTGCCCGAGGGCGATTCGATTACCTTCTGGCGCCCGGCGGTAGACGGGGAAGAAACCTGGGTATTGGGCTCGGCCGTCTCGGACTTCCACGTCCACGTCATGTTCGAAGACGGCGATTCGACCGCTTCGCTAAGTTCCGAAGAGCTTCCGCTTGCGCGCAGCCGCTCGTACGAACTCACCGGTCCCGGCGGCGGTGCGAAGCGGCGCGTCGAGTTCGTGACGCTTTCGCCTGCACCGGACAATGCCGAAGATCTGGCCGTGGCGCTTGCCGAGCGGGGATGCAGCAGTCAGCTTGATCTCTTGAGCGAGAGGCTCGCTAGCTGATGGAATAGCCGGTGGCCGCGCGGCACGGGGCGAAAAGGGGGCGCTGTCGGTTGGGTGACAGCATGACAGGAGGTCGACAGGGAGGGCCGATGGAACGCCGGGGAGGAATCTGGCAGTGGTCGTGCGACGGTTGGCTCCGCCTGTCGCTTCCCATCCTGGCTCTGTCGCTGTTCGTGTTCGCCTGTTCGGGTACGCTTTCCTCAATCGCCATGGCGCAGACATCCGGCGGGCGTTACGAAGGGGTGGCGAGCTGCGCCGGATCGACCTGCCACGGTCGATCCGAGGGCAATGGTGCCGTCGTTCGGCAGGACGAGATCGCTACCTGGCAGGAACCGTCGTCGGCCAGCGGAGCGCATAGTCGGGCCTATTCGGTGCTTGCCAGCCGCAGGGGGCGGCAGATCGCGCAGACGCTTGGGATCGGTCCGGCGACCGCGGCACCCGCCTGTCTCGGCTGTCATGCCACCTATATCCCGCAATCGCGCCGCGGGGCGCGGTTCCACACCAGCGACGGTGTGGGTTGCGAGAGTTGCCACGGACCTGCTGAAGGGTGGCTGCAGGTCCATTACGAGAAATCGGCCAGCCATGCCTCGAACTTGCGCGCCGGTCTGGTGCCGCTCGAACAGCCGCAGGTCCGCGCGAGCATTTGCCTCGATTGCCATTACGGCAGCACCAGGACCGGCCAGTTCGTCACTCATTCGATGATGGCAGCCGGCCACCCGCGCATCTCCTTTGAACTCGACCTGTTCTCCTCGCTCCAGCAGCATCATGACGAAGATGCCGATTATCTTCGCCGCAAGCCGCGGACCGACAGCGTGCGCCTGTGGTCGGTGGGGCAGGCCGAGGCGGTGGCGCGTGCCACCGACCTGTTCGCGCGGCCCGATTACGGCATGCGCGGCATGTTCCCAGAGTTCTATTTTTACGACTGTCACAGCTGTCATCGACCGATCACCGACGGTCCCGCGCGGCGGCTGACATTTGAAACCAATCCGGGGCGCCCGATCCCCTTCGGCAACCCGCCCTTCAACGACGAGAACATCATCATGCTCTCCGCCGTAAGCCGCGCGCTGGCACCGGGCGCGGGCGAAGCGTTCAACGCCGCAAGCCTCGAATTTCATCGCGCCATGGGCCGCGATCGGGCCAGCGCACAGCAGGCCGCGGTCACTCTGCGCGAACGCGCCAAGGCGCTGTCGTCGGCACTCGCATCGCGTGGTTTCGGAAGTGGCGATGCCTTCCAGGTGATCGCGACCATCGCCTCGAAGGCGACCGCGCCGCGCTTCACGGATTATGCCGGCTCGGTCCAGGCGGTGATGGCGGTCGATACCTTGCTCAACTCGCTGGTGCGCGATGGCCGCGTTACCGTGGGCGCGGCAGCCGGGATCCGCAGCGACATCAACCGGGCCTACGCAGCCGTGGCCGCGCCGGAGAGCTACCAACCGGCCGAATTCCGCGGCGCACTCGCGACCGCCGCCTCCGCGATCGGGGCGCTTCGCTGATGCGGCGGCGCGCCTCTGCCTGCCTCGCCGGTGCGCTGGCGCTGGCGC
>JBFOLW010000217.1:0-23790 GCA_040830305.1 Erythrobacter sp. | reverse complement strand
GCTCTGCTTGGTATTGCACTGGCCGTTCTTGGCGACATTGAGCACGTGGCACTGGCCGAGGTCGCGCGCGGTATCGAGCACGGCCGCATGTTCGATGGCCGAGACCGAGACGCTGCCGCCCGTGCCGCTGCCGCGAATGGCAAGATTGATCGCCTCGGTCGCGCCGCCGGTGAAAATGACCTTGCCGCCCGGCGGGAACAGCGCGGCGACCTGCTCGCGCGCGAACTCGATGGCGGCCTTGGCCTGGCGGCCCATCTTGTGCGGGCTGTGCGGATTGCCGAAGCCGGTCCCGCCCGGCCCGTCGAGCCAGCGCAGCATGGCGTCGCGCGCCTCTGGCGCAAGCGGGGTGGTGGCCTGGTAGTCGAGATAGATCATGCGATCCCTGCGATAGCGTCTGGGTGACGAAGTTTACACCGTGTCACCCTTGGGCGGATGACCGAAGGGCGCGGAATTGCGTGCGTTTCGCCCTGCAAGGAGCGGGTGACGGACACGGGGCGCGGGCGGCAAACGGGGCGCGGGGCATGGAAAAGAGCATGCCCCAGTGGCTGACCGATTCCTGCCGTGTAGGAAAGGGCCGATTTCGCTGCACCGAATCTTACGTCATGCCGGAGCGGATCCGGGACTGGGTCCCTCTTCGGCTGCGCAAGCAAGAAGCCGGGTTCCGGCGCGAGACGGAAGGCTGAGGGGCTGAATCTCATCGCTTCGCCAGATCGCGCCACACGTCGCAGAAGCGTTCAACCTCGGCCCTGGTGGTGTTCCACCCGACCGAGACCCGGATCGTGTTCGCGGCCACTTCGGGCTCGACCTGCATGGCTTCGAGCACGCGGCTGGTCTTCATCGTTCCGCTCGAGCAGGCGCTGCCCTGCGATACCGCGATGCCCGCCATGTCGAAGCGCATGACCTGTGCGGTCGCGCTCATGTTGGGCATGGCGATAGCGCGGATATAGGGCGTGGGATGGGCGAGCGCGAGCGTGCCAAGCAGCGCATCCAGCGGCGCGGTAATGCCAAGGTCGACGAAGGGTTCGCTCGCCGCCTCCAGCGCAGCCGCCATCCCCAGCGCTCCCGGCATGTTCTCGGTCCCGCGCCGATAGCCGCGCTCGTGGCCGCCACTCGCCTCGAGCAAGCCATAGTCGCGCACCAGCAGCGCGCCGATACCGATCGGCCCGCCGAACTTGTGCGCAGAGACGATCGCCATGTCGCATGGCGGCAAACTGAACTTGCCTGCGCTCTGCGCACAATCGGCGAGGAGGAAACCGCCCGCCTGCCCGACGATCCCCGCGACGGCAGCGAGGTCCTGCCGGTTGCCGGTCTCCGAATTGACGTGCTGTACGGCCACCAGCGGACGCTCACGCCGGACGGCCTCGGTCAGGATATCGAGATCGAGCGCGCCGTCGGCTCGCACCGGCAGGCGCTCGGCATCGGGCGCGGCTTGCAAGATGCAATCGTGCTCGACCGCGCTCACCAGCCGCGCACCCGCCTTGGCTTTCTCGAGTGCCAGCGCCGCCGCTTCGCTCGCACCTGAAGTGAAGATCACCTCGCCCTCCCAACCGAGCGCCGCCTTGACCCGCTCGCGCGCGTCTTCCAGCGCCTTGCGCGCCTTGCGTCCTTCGGCATGCGGGCTGCTGGGATTGGCCCACAGCGCAAAGCCCTCGTCCATCGCGGCGCGCGCTTCGGGGCGCAGCGGCGTGGTGGCGGCGTGGTCGAGATAGATTCGATCTGTGATGCTACGTGCTCGAAATGATTGCGAAACGGGCGTCAAACATTATATAGCGCGCCACTTCGCGCAAAGCCCCGCCCGGTGCAAGCCGGGGGTGCGAGCGCCCCGACATTTTCCGACAGGGTACACCTCCCCATGCCGACCGTGATCTTTCCCGGCCCCGAAGGCCGCCTCGAAGGCCGATTCTCTCCCGCCCCGCGCCCGCGCGCTCCGGTGGCGATGATCCTCCATCCGCACCCGCAGGGTGGCGGCACGATGAACGAGCAGATCACACAGCGGCTCTACAAGACCTTCGTCAATCGCGGCTTCGCCACGCTGCGTTTCAATTTCCGCGGCGTCGGCCGCAGCCAAGGCAGCTTCGACAACGGCATCGGCGAATTGTCCGATGCCGCCAGCGCGCTCGACTGGGTGCAGCAGGTCCATCCCGAAGCGCAGGTGACCTGGGTCGCCGGCGTCAGCTTCGGCGCGCTAATCGGCATGCAGTTGCTGATGCGTCGCCCCGAGATCCGCGGCTGGATCAGCATCGGTGCGCCCGCGAGCATGTACGACTTCTCCTTCCTCGCGCCCTGCCCGGCGAGCGGCATCTTCATCCACGGCGCGCAGGACACCGTGGTCCAGCCGCAGGCGGTGACCAAGCTGGTCGAGAAGCTGCGCACGCAGAAGCACATCACCGTGCATCACGAAGAAATCCCGCGCGCGAACCACTTCTTCGAAAACGAGCAGGAAGAGCTGATGAAGTCGGTCGACAACTATCTCGACTTCCGCCTCGACCCGAGCTGTCCGATCAAGTGATCGGGTAGGATACCCGGCCTTCCAATAGGCGAGGCTTCTCGCGCAAGGTTTTGTTTCGCAACGCGAAAAACCTTGTCCGAGTATTGGTATGTTGTAACATTCTTCATGCGAGGGGCCGCCCGAGCGGCTCCCGCAATGGAAGAGGAGCAACAGCCATGTCCTATATCGACCAATCCCGCGGTCCGTCGCCCGCGGGCATCGCCGCCGTCATCGGTGTCCATGCCGCCGTCGGTGCGCTTCTGGTGACCGGGCTGACCGTGACGGGCGTCATTCCGGACGTCGATCCCCCTTGGGAAGTCCGCGATATCCCGCTTACGCCGCCCCCACCGAAGCCTCCGGTCGATCCCGTCGAAGCAAAGCCGACGCAGCCGACCGAGCCGCTCGTGCATACCTTGCAACCGAAGTTCGACCTCGACAAAACCGCACCGACATTCCCGACCACGCCACTGATCCTCCCGCCGCTCCCCTCGCCTTCGCCGGGAGTGGGCACCGCAGTTCGCACACCCGCACCGCAGCCGAGCTTTACGCCAGTCAGTGCAAAGCCGCGCAACGATCCCGGCGCATGGTTGTCGAACAACGACTATCGGCCGGCCTGGATCAGGAAGGAACTGACCGGTCTCGCCACCTTCCGGCTCGAGATTGCCGCCAGCGGCCGCATCACCGGGTGCAGTGTTACCGGCACGACCGGACATGGCGAACTCGATGCGGCGACCTGCAGGCTGGTCACCAAGCGCGCCCGGTTCGAGCCTGGGCGGGGCGGCAATGGCGAGGCGGTGGCGGGGAGCTACACCGGATCGGTGCTGTGGCAGCTTCCCGAATGAGCCTTGCCTAGCGGGTGCCCTGCTCGAGTTTGTCGAGCGGGGCCTCGCCGCCCGCATCGGGCAGCGTCCAGATCGCGACGTTCATCAACGCGACCGCGGCCAGCAGCACCATCAGCAACGCGTTCTTCACATTGCCCGTGCGGCGCCACATGAAGAAAGCGCCGATCACCAGCAGGATCGCGGCAAGGACGGTGATGGAAAGCACGGTGTCGAGCATGCGCGTCGCCATACGCAGCTTGCACGGCATTTGACAGCCCCGCGCGTGCGACGCACACCCGCGCGCATGACCATTACCAGCACCGCCGTCACCCGTCGCCAGGCCCTTGCCGGTCTCGGCGCGACCTCCGCCCTCGCGCTCACCGGTTGCGGCGTCGCCGCCCGGCCCGAGGCCATTTCCCAGGCCCGTTCGATCGGCGCGCAGCGGCTGCTCGAAGTCGTCGGCTACAATCTGCTCGAACACGAACCCGAGCGCGCCACCGCGCTTGGCGTCGATACCGGGCGCTACGCTTACCTTCGCGGGAAGCTGGAAGACCAGTCGCCCGCCGGACAACAGGCCTATGCGACGACCTTGCGCCGCGACCTCGAACGCGTCCGCGCTTTCCCCCGCGACGGGCTCGACAGCGACACGCTGACCAGCCTCGACGTGGTCGAAAGCGCCTACGATCTCGCGCTCGACGGCTTCGCGCTGCCCTATGGCGACACGCCGGTCGGCAACTGGCGCACCGCGCCCTATGTCGTGATCCAGAACGTCGGCGAATATCTCGCGCTGCCGCGCTTCATGCAATCGAACCACAAGGTCGAGAACGGCGACGATGCCGATGCCTATATCGAGCGCATGGAGCAGATGCCCGCCGTGTTCGACGGCGAGCTGGCGCGGATTAGTGCGGCGCGCGGGATGGGCGTGGTCCCGCCCTCCTTCCTGCTCGACAAGGCGATCGGCCAGATGGAGCAGACCATCGCCAGCGCTGGGAAGGGCGAGCTGTTCGCCGCCGATTTGCGCGCCAAGCTGGATGCAAAGGGCATGCCCGAAAGCCACGCCAACCGCGCGGCGATCCTCGAGGCCGGACCGATAGCCGAAGCGCTGACCCGCCAGCTCGCGGAATTGCGCGCCGAACGCGCAGCCGCGACCGACGATGCCGGCATTTCGGCACGCCCGCGCGGCGACGAATTCTACGCCTGGGCGCTGCGTTCGAGCACCACCACGCGGCTGACCCCCGACGAGGTGCACCGGCAGGGGCTCGAAGAGCTCGAGGCGCTCCACGCGCGGATGGACCCGATCCTGCGCGATATCGGCTATACCAGCGGCTCGGTCGGCGAGCGCATGCAGGCGCTCTCGCAGGACCCGCGCTACAAGTTCGCCGAGGGCGATCCGGGCCGCGCCGAGATCATGGAATTCATCACCGAGCGGGTCGACTGGATCAAGGCACAGATGCCGCGTGCATTCAACATGCTGGTCGATCCGAACATGGAGGTGCGCCGCATCCCGCCCGCCGAGGAAGTCGGCGCGCCGGGCGCCTATGGCGGCGCGGGGAGCAAGGACGGGACGATCCCGGGGCGCTTCTGGATCAATCTCAGGACCACCGACCTGCACCGCAAGTACGACCTTGCCGACCTGACCTATCACGAGACCATCCCCGGCCATGTGTGGGAAGGCGAATACTCGAACCGCCTGCCGCTGATCCGCTCGATCCTCGCCTTCAACCCTTTCAGCGAAGGCTGGGCGCTCTACGGCGAACAGATCGCCGACGAACTGGGCGCCTATGACGATTTCACCGTCGGGCGCCTCGGTTACCTGCAGAGCCTCGCCTTCCGCGCCTGCCGGATGGTTGTCGACACGGGCCTGCACGCCAAGGGCTGGAGCCGCGCACGCGCAGTCGATTTCTTCGTCACGCGCAATGGCAGCAAGCCGGCAGAGGTGGAGAGCGAGGTCGATCGCTATTGCAGCTGGCCGGGCCAGGCGACCGGCTACAAGCTCGGCCACAGCCGCATCGTCGACCAGCGCGCCCGCGCCCAGCGCGAACTGGGCGCGGCCTATGATTTCAAGGCCTTCAACGATGCCGTCGTGCTGGGCGGCAACGTGCCGATGGACGTGCTGGAAAGGAACGTCGGCCGCTATATTTCCGCCAGCCGGGGTTAATCCTTCTTTCCCGACTTCACGTGACCTGAACTTCCTGCAATAGTCGATTCGCTTGAATTCAAGGGGGTCGACTTCATGCGCTTTATTTGGACGCTACTTCTGGCCACATTGCTGGCCGTTCCCGCCAGGGCCGACTGGCATGTCGCGGAATCCGACCACTTCGTCGTCTATGCCAAGGACAACTGGAAGGACGTGAAGGAGTTCGGCGAGGCACTTGAGCGGTACCACGCCGCGCTCGACCTGCTCAACAACCGCAAGTCGGTCAAGCCCAGCCCCTCCAACCGGGTGACCATCTTCGTCGTCGGCAACGAGAGCAAGGTGCGCAAGCTGGCAGGCGAGAATGCGCGCTATGTCGCGGGCTTCTACGTCCCTCGTGCCGGTGCCTCCCGCGCGTTCGTCCCGAGCATCAGGATGGGCGGCCGCGATACCGACTTCACGGTCACGGTCCTGTTGCATGAATACGCCCACCACTATCTCATTTCGAACTCTTCCTTTGCGATGCCCCGCTGGGTCGGCGAGGGCGCGGCGGAATTCTTCGCATCGGCGAAGTTCGAGAAGGATGGCGGTCTGGCGATCGGGCGACCCGCCTATCACCGCGCCGCCGAGCTCAACTACGCGCGCGACGTCAGCGTGCAGGAACTGATCGATCCCACGCTCTACGAGTCCAAGAAGGGCAGGCGCTACGATGCATTCTATGGTCGTGCGTGGGCGCTCTACCACTTCCTGTATTTCTCGGAGGAACGGCGCGGCCAGCTCGGCGCGTATCTCACGGCCATCACCAGCGGCACCGACCAGATCGAGGCCGCAACCAATGCCTTCGGCGACCTCGACGAGCTGCAAAAGGACCTCGACAGGTACCTTGACCAGCGGAGGATGAAAGTCTGGAACCTTACGGCCGACATGCTCCCTACCAATCCGGTCACCGTGCGCAGGCTGTCCGAGGGTGAGGCAGAGATCATGCCGCTGCGGATCCGCTCACAGCGGGGAGTAAACCGGGAGGAAGCGCTGGACCTGTTGCCGGACGTCCGCGAGGTCGCCGCGCAATACCCGGACGATGCAGCCGTTCTTGCAGCGCTCGCCGAAGCCGAGTTCGACGCAGGCAACAACGAGGAGGCCATCGCTGCCGCCGACGCCGCGCTGGCGATCGATCCGACGGTCAAGAACGCCCTGGTGCAAAAAGGCTATGCGCTCTTCGCGTTGGCCAGTGACGCCGATGACGAGGACGCCGCTTACGCAGCGGCCATGCAACCTTTCACCGCACTCAATCGGCTCGAACAGGATCACCCCCTGCCGTTGATCTACTATTACCGCAGCTTCATGGGCCGGGGCGTGGCACCGAACGAGACGGCGCGCCACGCGCTCGAACGCGCCGCACAGCTCTCGCCCTTCGACCGCGGCCTCGCGATGAACGCCGGCCTGATGCAGGCGCAGGAAGGGAAGATCGAGCTTGCGCGGCATACGCTGCGTCCGGTTGCGACCAATCCGCACGGCGGCCGCATGGCGCGCAGTGCGCAGCGCTATATCGACGAGCTGGCCGATGTTGCAGAAGGCACCGAATGGCGGCCGGGTCCGACCGTCGATCTGTCCGATGTTCTGGCCGCAGCCGCTGCCGATGATGAGGGTGAAGGCGAATAGAGCGCCATCGCGGGTAGCGTTCTTGCCCTGTCCGTTTGCCCGTCGTCGGCTATAACGCCACGACGGAGGCGACGCGATGGAATCACTGGGCGAAAATCTCGAAACCATGCCCCGCGTACCGCTGGCCGATGAGCATGTCGCAGCGCTGCGACGGCTGGGCAGCGAGCGCAGATACGAGGCGGGCGAGATCGTCGCCGAGGCGGGCGAGACGATGGATCGCTTTGTCTATGTCCTTGAAGGCGAGATCGAGGTGGTGGATCCTTATTCTCGCGAGCGCCTGCTGCCGAGCTCGCTCGGCCCGTCCCAGTTCATGGGCGAAATCGCCTTCCTCAATGCCGGTTCGCACATCCTGCCGATGCGCGCTGCCCAGCCGACCCGAACGCTCGAGGTACCCCGCGCCGACATGCTCGACCTGATGGCGCGCGTTCCCGAGCTGTCCGATCATGTCATCCGCGTCTTTTCCGCCCGGCGGCGCAAGCAATTCGAGACGAAGAACAGCGCGATCAAGCTGATCGGCGCGGATCGCGATGCGAAAGTGCAGAAGGTCGAGCAGTTCCTCAGCCGCAACCGCATCCCGTTCCAGAGCCTCGACATGGACGGGCGCGACGATGCCACGCTGCACGCCTGCGAACTCACCGACCACCGCCCCAGCGTGATCCTCGGCAAGGACCGCGTGCTGGATGACCCCTCCCCGCGCAAGGTCGCCCAGTTCCTCAACCTCGATCTCGATGTCTGCCGCGAGACGCTCTACGACCTGCTCATCGTCGGCGGCGGGCCCGCGGGCGTCGCCGCCTCGGTCTATGCCGGAAGCGAAGGCCTGTGCGCGCTGGCGATCGAGGATACCGCGATCGGCGGACAGGCCGGCACCAGCAGCCGGATCGAGAACTACATGGGATTTCCCACCGGGATCAGCGGGGCCGACCTCGTCTACCGCGGCCAGATCCAGGCAATGAAGTTCGGCACGCGATTCGCCATGCCACGCGCGGTCGAGGGGCTGGTCCGGCGCGAGGACGGCACCTTCTGCGCGAAGCTCGACGATGGCGACGAGGTCTGTGCCAAGGCAGTCCTGGTTGCGACCGGAGTGCAATATCGCCGCCTTCCGCTCGACCGGCTGGAAGATCTCGAAGGAGCGGGCATTTTTTACGCTGCAACCGACATGGAAGCGCGCTTCTGCCACGGCACCGAAGCAGTGGTGATCGGCGGGGGCAATTCGGCGGGGCAGGCGGCAATGTATCTCAGCCGATCGGCCAAGCATGTTCACGTGGTGGTGCGCGGGGATAGCCTCGCCTCGTCCATGTCGAACTACCTCACCCGGCGGCTCGAGGCCGACCCAGCAGTCACCATCCACTACCAGACGCAGGTAACCGCGCTGCATGGCGCGGATCATCTCGAGGGCGTGACTTTTGCCACGCCCGAGGGCGCGCGCCGGATCGACACGCGCGCGCTGTTCATCATGATCGGCGCCGCGCCCAATACCGGCTGGCTCTCGGGTCTGGTCGAGACCGACGACAACGGGTTCGTCAGGACCGGCGCGGCGGTCGGGCGCGAAACGCCCTTCGAAACCGGCACCGACGGCATCTTCGCAGTCGGCGACGTGCGTGCCGGATCGGTGAAGCGCGTCGCCAGTGCGGTGGGCGAGGGTTCGGTCGTGATCAGCCGGATCTGGGACTATATCGACCGGCTGCCTGTACCGGGCAGCCAGGGCTGAAATTTAAAGCCCCCGGTCCGCGCACCGCGCAGCCGGGGGCTTCCTCTCCAACTGGTGGGCTCCGCAGGGGAGCCGATCTCGGTCAGGCGGCGACGGCGCTCGTCGGGGCCGCATCGCGCACGCCTTGGTCGACATGGGCTGTAAAGGGTTCGAAATTGTCGACGAAGAGCTGCACCAGCTTCTGCGCGGTGCGGTCGTATTCGGCCTTGTCGTCCCAAGTCGAACGCGGGTCGAGGATGGCATCGTCGACGCCATCGACGCTTACCGGCACTTCGAAACCGAAGTTCGGATCCTTGCGGAATTCCGCATCGCCCAGCGAACCGTCAAGCGCGGCGTTGAGCAGCGCACGGGTGGCCTTGATCGGCATGCGGTGGCCGGTGCCGTACTTGCCGCCGGTCCAGCCGGTGTTGACCAGCCAGCAGGCGACTTCGCCCTTGGCGATACGCTCTTTCAGCAAATTGCCGTAAACGCTCGGGTGACGCGGCATGAAGGGGGCGCCGAAGCAGGTGCTGAAGGTTGCCTGCGGCTCGGTCACGCCGATTTCGGTGCCCGCAACCTTGGCGGTGTAGCCCGACAGGAAGTGGTACATCGCCTGGTCGGGCGTGAGACGCGCGATCGGAGGCAGCACGCCGAACGCGTCGGCGGTCAGCATGATCACATTGCTGGGCGGCGGCCCCATGTTCTCTTCCGAGGTGTTCGGGATCGAGGACAGCGGATAGGCGCCGCGGGTATTCTCGGCCTTGGAATTGTCGTCGAGGTCGATCTCGCCGTTCTCGTCCATCACCACGTTTTCGAGGATCGTGCCTTCCATCTTGGTGGTGGCGTAGATCTCGGGCTCGGCTTCGGGGTCGAGGCGGATCATCTTGGCGTAGCAGCCGCCTTCGAAGTTGAAGACCGCGGTGTCCGACCAGCCGTGCTCGTCATCGCCGATCAGCGTACGGCTCGCGTCGGCCGACAGCGTGGTCTTGCCGGTGCCCGAAAGCCCGAAGAAAACCGCGCTCTTGCCGTCGGGGCCGATATTGGCCGAGCAGTGCATCGGCATCACGCCCTTGGTCGGCAGCAGGTAGTTGAGGATGCCGAAGACGCTCTTCTTCATTTCGCCGGCATACTTTGTGCCGCCGATGAGGATCAGCTTTTCCGACAGGTTGACCGCGATCACGGTTTCGCTGCGCGTGCCGTGACGCTCCGGATCGGCCTTGAAGGTCGGCAGGTCGATGATGGTGTATTCGGGCACGAAACCGTCGAGTTCGGCTTCGGTCGGACGCACCAGCAGCGTGCGGATGAACTGGTTGTGCCAGGCGAGCTCGTTGATGACGCGCACGTTGACGCGGAACTCGGGCTGCGAGCCGCCGAACAGGTCGGCGACGAAAAGGTCGCTCTTGTCGGCGACGGCCTTGAGGAAATCTTCCTTGAGCGCAGCGAAATGCGCGCTCGTCATCGAGGCATTGTTGTCCCACCACACGGTGCTTTCGGTCTCGCTGTCGCGGACGATGAACTTGTCCTTCGCGCTGCGGCCGGTGTGCTTGCCGGTTTCCACCACCAGCGGACCGTGCTTGGCGCGACGGCCTTCGCCGTTTTCGAGCGCCGCGGCGGTCAGCTCTTCCGCGGTGAGGTTGGGATGGATGGTGGCAGAGGTCTCGATGCCCTGCGCGGCAAGCGAGTGGGAAAGCGGAAAGGTCACTGAATCCTCCAGCGCATGATGCGGGTTCGTCCGGGAATCGCCTTCGCATACGAATGCGCGGCCTTCCGGATCGCCAATAGTCTTCACTTGCCGTGGCGTCAAACCGCAGTCGGGTAATAAGTACCGATGCGGGACATCGCCCGCGTTGTTTTGCCGAAACATTGCGGCTAGTCACGAGACGATGGAGAGCACTGGGCCAGAACCGACGCCTGCGGGCGAGGAAAACCGCACCGTCATTGCGCTGGTCGATGATGATCGTAACATCCTTACGACAGTTTCTATCGCGCTGCAGGCCGAAGGTTTCGCCACTCGGGTTTATTCAGATGGAGAGGCGGCGCTCGGTGCGTTGTTGTCGAACCCGCCCGATCTGGCAATCTTCGACATCAAGATGCCCAAGATGGATGGCATGGAACTGCTTCGCCGCCTGCGCGAGCAATCGCCGCTGCCGGTCATTTTCCTCACCAGCAAGGATGACGAGACCGACGAGCAAGCCGGCTTCGAGATGGGCGCCGACGACTACATCGCCAAGCCGTTCAGCCTGCGCCTGCTGCTCGCCCGCATCCGTGCGATCCTGCGCCGCAGCGGGGGCGATCATCCACTGGTCCTGTCCGAACAATTCGACGAGACGCCGGGCGAAGTGCTCGAGCGTGGGCGGTTGTTCATGGATCCGGCACGGCATCATGTGACGTGGAACGGGCAGGCGGTCTCGCTGACCGTGACCGAGTTCCTGCTGCTGGAGGCGCTGGCGTCCCGTCCGGGCGTGATCAAGAGCCGCAACCAGCTGATGGACGCGGCCTATCCCGACGACGTGTTCGTCGACGACCGTACGGTCGACAGCCACATCAAGCGCATGCGGCGCAAATTCCGCAGCGTCGACCCGACATTCTCCGCGATCGAAACGCTGTACGGCGCGGGCTACAGCTTCAACGAAGGCTGAGGCGAGACACCGCGGCATGTCAGAGACCGGCAGCGTCCTCAAAGGCGATCCGCGGCTCGACAAGCTGCGCTGGTCGCGGCGCCTTTCGCTCACCAGCCGCATCCTGTTCGTCAACGTCCTGCCGCTGGTGCTGCTAGGCGGCGGGGTGATCTATGTCGACGCCTATCGCAAGCAACTGCTCGACGAACGGTTTAAACTGGCGCTGGTCGAGGCGCAGATCACGGCCGAAGCGCTGGCCGGGGCGACCCCGCAACGGCAGGAAGCGCTGCTGATCCAGATCGGCAAGGAACAGCGTCTGCGCCTGCGCGTCTACGGCCCCGACGGCAAGCTTGAATCGGACAGTTTCCAGCTTGCCCCGCCGAGCTTTGTCCTGCCCCGCGCAGACGAGATCGATCAGGACGCCTTCGCCCTCCAGCTCGACCGCTGGTTCGACCGGGTGGTCGGCGCCCCTGCCCTGCCCGATTACCTCGAACCCGAAAGCGACGATGCCGAAGACTGGCCCGAACTCAGCCGCGCGCGCGAGGAAAGCCTGACCCAGATCGTCTTGCGCGACGCACCCGACGGGACGCATGTCATCAATGCCGCCGCTCCGGTCGGTCTCGACGGCGATACGCTGTTGCTGACCCGCAATCCGGTCGACATCACCCAAAGCGTGCGTGAAGCACGGTCCACGGTTGCCCTCATCGTGCTGCTCGCGCTGGCCATCTCGACGCTGCTCTCGCTGTTTCTCGCGCAGACCATCGTCCGGCCGCTGCGCGAACTGGTGCAGGCCGCAATCCGCGTGCGTCAGGGGCGCGACCGCCAGGTCGAAGTGCCCCGCCTGCCGCAGCGCCGCGACGAGATCGGCATGCTCGCGCGCTCGATTTCCGACATGACCGCAGCGCTGCGCCAGCGGATTGACGCGGTCGAGCATTTCGCGGCCGATGTCGCGCACGAGATCAAGAACCCGCTCGCCAGTCTGCGCAGTGCGACCGAATCACTCGGCAAGGTCGAAGACCCGCAACTGCGCGAACAGTTGCTCGATATCGCGATCCACGATGTGCGCCGGATCGACCGCCTCGTGACCGAGATTTCCGATGCCAGCCGTATCGATGCCGAGATGTCGCGCACCGAGTTCGAGCCGGTCGACCTCGCGCAACTGCTCTGCACGATCTTCGAGAGCCGCGAGGCGCGCGACGAGAACGAGGGACGCAGGCTCGAGATTTCGGGTGCCGACACTCCGGTATGGGTCATGGGCGTGCCCGTAAGGCTCGAGCGTGTGATCGAGAACCTGCTCGACAATGCGGTGTCCTTCTCGCCACCCGACGGGCGAATCTGGGCGGATATCGCACGCCGCGACGACTGGGTAACGCTGGCGATCTGCGACGAAGGTCCCGGCATTCCCGAAGAAAAGCGCGAGAAAGTGTTCCAGCGCTTCCATTCCGACCGTCCCGAGGAAGAGGATTTCGGCAATCACTCCGGCCTCGGCCTCGCGATCGCGCGCACGATTGCCGAAGCACACGACGGGACGCTGGTGGCGACCTCGCGCGCCGATGGCGAGAGCGGTGCATGCCTCTGCCTCGGCCTGCCGGCCAAGCGATGAGCGGCCGCGTTCTTGCCAATGTCACCGGCGTGGTGATCGAGGGCCGGGCGCTGTTGATCGACGGACCGCCCGGCTCGGGCAAGTCCTCGCTGGGCCTGTCGCTGATCGATCGCGGGGCGACGCTGATCGGTGACGACGCGGTGTGCATCGCAGACGAGCGCGGCACGCTCGTGGCTTCGCCTCCGCCCAATACCGCGGGTCTCTTCGAAATCCGCAACGTCGGCCTTGTCGAGCTACCCGTCGCCAAGGGCCCGGTCTCGCTCATCCTGGCGCTCGATCCGGCGGCGCCGCGCTTCCCGGTCGACATCGGCTCGCACACCATCGCTGCAGCAACAGTGCCGGTCCTGCCCTTTGCGCCTGGGGATGCGGCACAGGCCCTGCGCGCCGAACATGCCCTGCGCCAGCATGGCCTCCCCCTCCCCAAACGCCGTCAAAAGGCATAGGTCGGCAGGCATGGCGAGCGAATCGACCCCCCGGCAAGACATCCTGCTGGTCACCGGCGTATCGGGCGGAGGCAAGACGACTGCCCTGCAGGTGCTCGAAGACCTCGGCTGGGAAACGATCGACAATTTCCCTCTCCGCCTGATCGGCAGGCTAGTCGGCGGGAGCGCGGAGAATACGCGGCTGGCGATCGGTGTCGATTCGCGCACGCGCGGTTTCGTCCCCGCCAAGATCATCGAATTGTTCAAGAAGCTCGACGAACGCGATGACATCGCCGTGACCACCATGTTCGTCGACTGCGGCGGCGGCGAACTCGAACGGCGCTACAACGAGACGCGCCGGCGCCACCCGATGGCACACGGACGTACCGCGATGGACGGGATCAAGGCCGAGCGCGAACTGCTCGATCCTCTGCGCCGCTGGGCCGACATCCTCATCGACACCACCGACTATTCGACCAACCACCTGCAGCAGGTCGTGCGCGAGCGGTTCGGCGATGCGACAGGACAGGCGATGACTGTCACCGTGTCCAGCTTCGGCTTCTCGCGCGGGATGCCGCCGCTTGCCGATCTGCTGTTCGACATGCGCTATCTCGACAATCCGCATTGGGTAGATGGATTGCGCGAGCTGACCGGGCTCGACGCCGCGGTTGGCAAGCACATCGCCGCAGACCCGGCTTTCGCCCCCAGCTTCGAACGCATCACCGATCTGTTGCGCGAAGTCCTGCCGCGCTACGCCGCGCAGGGCCGGGGTTATCTCAACATCGCGTTTGGCTGCACGGGAGGGCGGCACCGCTCCGTTTACAGTGCCGAACGCGCCGCCGAAGTCTTGCGCGACGCAGGTTTTTCGCCCACGGTCATTCATCGCAACCTCGGATCGCGCCCCGCCGACCCACTCGAGCGCCGCTAGACCAGAGGGCAAGGAATGGTTAAGCGCCAGGCACGCATACTCATCGGCATCGCAAACGGAACTGAAGCTGCATGATCGGCATGATCCTCGTCACCCACGGCAAACTGGCCGAGCACTTCATCGATGCGATGGAGCATGTCGTCGGCAAACAGGACGGCGTGGCCACCATTTGTATCGGTCCCAATGACGATATGGAGCAGCGCCGCGCGGACATCGCCGATGCGATCAAGCAGGTCGACACCGGGAAGGGCGCGATCATCCTGACCGACCTGTTCGGTGGCACGCCCTCCAACCTCGCCATCTCGCTGCTCGACACCGGCCACATCGAGGTGATCGCGGGTATCAACCTACCGATGCTCATCCGCCTCGCCGGAGCGCGCAAGAGCATGGATGTGGTCGATGCGGTCAACGCCGCCCAGACTGCCGGTCGCAACTACATCACGGTGGCCAGCGAGTTCCTCGGCCAGGACCTCGAGAGCGCGCGGAAAGCCTCTTGAGCGAGCTGCGCAAAAGCATCGAGGTGGTGAACCAGCGCGGCCTGCACGCGCGGGCGAGCGCCAAGTTCGTCAACGCCGTCGCCGAATTGCCCAATGGCTGCACCGTACGCGTGGCCAAGGGCGAGAACGAGGCCGCGGGCGGCTCGATCCTCGGACTGATGATGCTGGGCGCGGCCAAGGGCGACACGATCGACCTGATCGTCGCGGGCGAGAATGCCGACCAGGTGATGGCCGAGCTCGCCGCCATGGTCGAGGATGGCTTCGGGGAGCCGTGAGATGACCCGCGAGCGCCGGGTCATCACCGGATTCTCCAATCCCACCGTCAAGGCCTTGCGCGCGCTGCGCGAGAAGAAGCACCGCAGGGCCGCAGGCAAATTCCTCGCCGAGGGGCTACGGCTGCTCACCGATGCGCGCGAATGCGGCCATGTGCCCGAGATCCTGGTGCTGGCCGACCGCCGCGATCCGCACCCGCTGCTGTCCGTGCTCGAAGAATCGGTCGAGGCAAGCGGCGGCGAGATCATCGAGACCACGCCCGATATCCTCGCCAAGATCACCGGCAAGGACAACCCGCAGGCAGTCGCGGGCGTGTTTGCCGAATTCGACACCTCGCTGGCCGGTTTCGACCGCGGCAAGGCAGAGATCTGGCTGGTGGCGCAGGCGCTGCGCGATCCGGGCAACCTCGGGACCATGCTGCGCACCGGCGACGCGATCGGCGCGGGCGGGTTAATCCTCATCGACGACTGTGCCGATCCCTTCAGCGTCGAGGCGGTGCGCGCCAGCATGGGCGCAGTGTTCACACAGCGGATCGCGCAGGCGCGATGGGACGAATTCGAGCCCTGGCTGCGCAGCGGACCCGGCCAGCTCGTCGCCGCGAGCCTGCGCGATGCCCAGCCCTACCGCGGTGCGCCCTATTCCGCGCCCTGCTTCGTGATGGTCGGCAACGAAAGCCGCGGCCTGCCCGAGTACTACGAAATGGCCTGCGACCTGCGGGTAACGATGCCGATGAGGGGCCGCGCCGACAGTCTAAATGCCGCGGTAGCTGCTGCGGTGCTGGGCTACGAAGTCCTGGCACACATCGAGGGCTGAACCGGTTTCGCGCCAGGCCACCGGATAGGGGGCCCGTGCGAAACTTCGGGTCAACCGCCCTCGACCCTGGCGTGGCGATTCCGTCCAAAGCTGCTTGAGAAGAACGGTTCTGTCCGCACTTGGCGAATCGCGGGCAGGCATCCTCGAAGAGTGGCCGCTCGTGTCGACCCCTTGCCGATTAGGAAGGCGAAAGTTTGCCGACCCTGCTGGCGCGTTCGCCTCCGACGATTGCTCCGCGCGAGACATAGGCGTTGGTGCCTTCGGCCAGTTCGACCCGGCCGACAAACCCGAAAATATCGACCGCCCCGCCCTCGTTCACGATCGCGCCCTTGATGCGTCCGATGAGGATGAGCGAGCCTCCACGCTTGACGACTACGTCGCCGTTGATCTCGCCTGTGATCCGCAGCTCGGCCCCCTGGTGCACCGTCACGCTGCCCGAAACCTTGCCCGCGATGGTGACCGCGTCGACTATGTCGAGGTCACCTTCCAGCTCTCCTTCCATCATTCGCACGATTTGCGCATCTCCAGGTAAAGTGATGATCCGAAGCTCATCGAGGTAGGGCATTCGAGAGAACAGGCAAGTGGAGCAATGGCAAGCATGCTTGCAAGCGTTACTCCGCCGCCTCGCGACCTTCGCGCCCGTCCTCGATCTGCGCGGCATCCTCGGCGCTGTAACGCGGTGTTGCCTCGACCTTGGGCACTTCCTCGATCTCGCGCTTGCCGATCTCGATGCCCTTTTCGTGCAGGCGGCGCCCGGCGGAGAGCACATTGCGTTCGAAGCTGCCGACGAACTTGTTGTAATTGTTGACCGCGGTCTCGAGCCCGCCGCCGACCCGCTTCATATGTTCGGCGGCGACCGCGAGGCGGTCGTAAAGCTCGGCCCCGGCCTTGCCGATCTCCACCGCCTCGCGCGCGATCGTGTCCTGCCGCCAGACCTGCGCCACCGTGCGCGCGATGGCGACGAGGTTGGTCGGGGTCGCCAGCAGCACCTTATTGCGGAAGGCGAAATCCCACAGTTCGGGATCGTGTTCGAGCGCGGCGGCGACGAAATGCTCGCCCGGCACGAACATCACCACGTAATCTGGGGTGTCGTCGAACTGGCTCTGGTAGCTCTTGGAGCCCAAGGTCTGGACGTGATTGCGCATCGATTTCGCGTGCAGGTCGAGGTGGCGCACGCGCTCGTTGTCGTCGTCGGCCTCGAAGGCGGCCTGGTAGGCGTTCAGCGACACCTTGGCATCGATCACGAGGCGCTTCTGCCCCGGCACATGCACCACCGCATCGGGACGCAGGCGCCCCTCCTCGGTATCGATCGAGTGTTCGAGATTGAAATCGGTGTGCTCGGACAACCCGCATTGCTCGAGCACGTTCTGCAGCGCCCGCTCGCCCCAGCGCCCGCGGGCCTTGGGGGCGTTGGTGAGGCTGTTGCCCAGCCGCTGCGCCTCGCGCCGGACCTCTTCCTGCCCGCGCTGCATCTCGGTGATCTGCTGGTAGAGCCGCCCGAAGGCATCGGTGCGTTTCTCCTCCAGTGCTGCGACCTGCTTCTCATAGGCTTCGAGCCGCTTGCCGACCGGATCGAGCAGCGCCTTCAATTTTTCCTCGCTGGTCTTTTCCGAATGGCCGAGCCGCTCGTTGGCGCGTTCGAGAAAGGCCTCCTGCGCCTTGGTCAGCACCGCCGAACCGGTGTTCTGGAATTCCTTGAGCAGTTCCTCGCGCGCTTCGATCAGCAGGCGCTTCTGCTCGTCGAAATTGGCGGTCTTTTCCTTGAGCGTGGCGAGTTCCGCAGTGAGCGCACCATTGCTGCGGCGCAGTTCCTCCATGGCCGCCTCGTGGCTCTTGCGCGTTTCGCGCAGCTCCGCGTCGAGCGCATCCGCGCGGTCGGCGCGCACGCTGGCGTTCTCGAGATCGACGATCGCCTTGCGGAACTTCTCGTCTAGGTCCTTGGCCCGCGTCTCGCTCTCGCCATGCCGCGCCTGCCAGTCCTTGGCGGGCGCCGAGCCGAAACGGTGGCCGAGAAAATAGCCCAGCCCTAGGCCGAGCACGAGTGCGACGATGGCGAAAAGCGTAGGATCCATGCCCCGACCCTAAAAGGAACGGAGAGTGAACGCCAGTGCCTGCGTCGTCCTGTCTACCCTTTTCGTTTGGCGAACAGATTGTAGAGCATCCGCAACCCCACGGTGAAGGCGAGAAAATAGACGGCGAAGCGGATCGCGAATTCGTCGAAGCTGGGCGCGCGGTCGTACCAGATCCAGCCGCACATGAGGATCGCGTAGAGCAATCCTGCGAGTGCGGCGCGCGACCATCTCATTGGGGCGTCACGCCGCTTCGCGCAGCTTCCTGAGCTTTTTCAGTGCCATGTTGCGCTTGAGGCGCGAGAGGTGGTCGATGAAGAGGATGCCTTCGAGGTGGTCCATCTCGTGCTGCAGGCAGGTGGCCATCAGCCCGTCGAGGTCTTCCTCATGGGTCTCGCCCTCAAGATCCTGGTAGCGCACGCGGCAGGTCGCGGGGCGGTCGACATCGGCGAAGATGTCGGGGACCGAGAGACAGCCTTCCTGGTAGGTCGCCAGTTCTTCCGCCGGATCGAGGATTTCCGGGTTGATGAAGACGCGCGGCTCCTTCTTGGTCGGGTAGTGCACGTGCTCGTGTCCGTCGTGGTTGCACGGCTCGGGCTCGGCGTCGGTATCCTCGGGCTGGAGGTCGATCACCAGCACGCGCTTGGGCACGCCGACCTGGATCGCGGCAAGGCCGATGCCGGGCGCGGCATACATGGTTTCGAACATGTCGGAGACGAGTTCATTCAACTCGTCGCCGAATTCGTCGGGTTCGACCTTGGTCGACACGGTCTTGAGCCGGGGATCCGGCACTTCGAGGATTTCACGGATAGCCATGCGTGCCCAGATAGGCGCGAGCGCGGGATTCTTCAATTGTTCGTTGCGTGCGGGAAACGCCTCCGCGCTTCCCTTGCGGCTGCACCGGCCCACGCCCCCACCCGGCCACCCATAAGATACCGTGCCGTGGGTGGCCGGGTGGGGGCGTGGGCCGGTGCCGTAAGCCTTCGACGGAGGTCGAAGGCGCACCCGACTAAAAACCTACCCCACCGGCCTTCGTGCCCGCAACGCCTGCGCCAGCGTCCCTTCGTCGAGGTAATCCAGCTCGCCGCCGACCGGCAGGCCATGCGCGAGTTGCGTGATCCGCACCGGGTGCTCCTCCAGCCGCTCGGCGAGGTAGTGCGCGGTGGTCTGGCCTTCGAGCGTCGCATTCATCGCGAGGACGATCTCGTCCACCCCGCCATTCTCAACCCGCGCCATCAGCGAAGCGATGTTGAGATCCTCGGGCCGCACGCCGTCGAGCGCGGACAGCTTGCCGCCAAGCACGTGGTACTTGCCGGTGAACAGCTTCGCGCGGTCGAGCGCCCACAGGTCGGCGACGTCCTCGACCACGCAGAGCGACTTGGTATCGCGGCGCGGATCGGCGCAGATACCGCAGGGGTTGGTGGTGTCGACATTGCCGCAGGTGTCGCATTCGACCAGCGCTTCGCCCACGGTGGCGAGCGCCTCGAGCAGCGCGGGCAGCGCGCTTTCGCGGCGTTTGACCAGCCACAGCACCGCGCGCCGCGCCGAACGCGGGCCGAGGCCGGGCAGCCGTGCCAGCGCGGCGGCCAGCGTCTCGATCTCTTGCGATGCCATGAGGCGACAGATAGGGGCCCAAGCAAAACAGAGAAAGGCCGTCATGCGCATTATCTTCATGGGATCGCCCGATTTCGCGGTGCCGACACTGCAGGCGCTGGTCGATGCGGCGCATGAGGTGGTGTGCGTCTATACCCAGCCGCCCCGCCCCGGCGGGCGACGCGGCAAGGAACTGACCAGGACGCCGGTGCATCAGCGTGCGAGCGACCTTGGCATCGAGGTGCGCCACCCCAAATCGCTCAAATCGGCCGAGGAGCAGGAGGCGTTCGCCGCGCTCGATGCCGATGTGGCGGTGGTTGCCGCCTATGGCCTGATCCTGCCCCAGGCAATCCTCGATGCGCCCAAGCACGGCTGCCTCAACGTCCATGCCTCGATCCTGCCGCACTGGCGCGGCGCGGCACCGATCCACCGCGCGGTAATGGCGGGCGATCCCGTGACCGGCATCACGATCATGCAGATGGAAGCGGGCCTCGACACGGGCCCGATGCTCGCCACCGCGCGCACGCCGATCGAGGACAAGACCACCGGCGAACTGACCGAGGAGCTGGCCGAGATCGGCGCTCAGCTGATGGTCGGCACGCTGATCGATTTCGGCGTGCTTCATCCGATGGAGCAGGACGACGCCGAGGCGACCTATGCCGCCAAGATCGACAAGGCCGAGGCGCGGATCGACTGGGACCGTCCGGCCGAGGAGGTCGTGCGCCACATCCACGGCCTGTCGCCCTTTCCCGGCGCATGGTTCGAGCTAGACGGCACCCGCGTGAAACTGCTGCGCGCGGAAATGGTCGAAGGCTCGGGCACGCCTGGCGAAGTGCTCGACGACCGGCTGGCGATCGCCTGCAGGGAGGGCGCGATCCGCCCGCTCGAACTGCAGCGCGCGGGCAAGCCGAAGATGGATCTCGACACCTTCCTGCGCGGCAATGCGGTGGACGATGGAACCGTTCTATCCTGATCCGTTCGTATCGAGCGAAGTCGAGATACATTTCTCGACTACGCTCGACATGAACGGGTAGGGCCTTTGCTCTATGACCCGCTTCGCTCTCACAATCGAATTCGACGGCACGCCATTTTACGGCCTCCAGCGCCAGAAGGACGGGCCGAGCGTGCAACAGGCGGTCGAGGAAGCAGCCTTCCGGGTGCTGGGCGAGGAGGTGCGCCTGCACAGCGCGGGCCGCACCGATACGGGGGTGCACGCGCTCGCCATGCGCAGCCATTTCGACATCGAGAAGGTCATCAAGCCGTTCCGCCTGATGGAAGCGCTCAATGCGCATCTGCGCCCCGATCCGATCGCCGTCACTCATTGCGAGACGGTGGCCGACGACTGGCATGCGCGCTTTTCCTGCACCGGGCGCGCCTATGTCTATCGCATTGCCAACCGCCGCGCGCCGCTGACGCTCGACAAGGACCGGCTGTGGCAGGTGCCGCAGGACCTCGACCACGAAGCGATGCACCGCGCGGCACAGGCGCTGGTCGGCCTGCACGATTTCACCACTTTCCGCTCGGTCCATTGCCAGTCGGACAGCCCGGTGAAGACGCTCGACCGGCTCGATGTCGAACGCGAGGAAGACGAGGTACGCATCCATGCCGAGGCGCGCAGCTTCCTGCACCACCAGGTCCGCAGCATGGTCGGCTGCCTTGCGCTGGTCGGCATGGGCCGCTGGCGCGAGGAGCAGGTGGCCGAGGCGCTGGCGGCACGCGACCGGCAAGCGCTGGGGCTCAACGCCCCGCCGCACGGGCTCTATTTCGTCCGCGCGGACTATCCCGGGGAGGCGTGACGCAACGTCGCCCTAGCCAAGCGCGCGGGAGAGGCGTAGCGATGCTCCCCGAACCGGATTCGAATAGGGAGAATGGACATGCCAACTACCGGAAAGCAGCTTTTCACCACTCTTGAAAGCGACGGTACGCTGACCGTCGAGATCGCCCAGAGCGAGTTTGCCGATCCCACGGGCAACCAGGTGCTGGTCAAGATGGAAGCTGCGCCGATCAATCCTTCGGACCTCGCGATCCTGACCGGTGCGGCCGATTTCGAGAATGCGGAATATTCGCCCGGAAAGGTCGTCGCCAAGATGCCCGAACCGTTCAATTCGGGGCAGAAGGCACGCCACGGCCAGCGTCTTCCGGCGGGCAACGAGGGGGCCGGTACGGTCGTCGCCACGGGTGACAGCGACATGGCCAAGGCGCTGATGGGCCAGCGCGTCGCCTGCGTCCCGGGCAGTGCCTTTGCCGAATACGCGATTGCCGATGCCGCCATGTGCCTGCCGCTGGGCGATCACAGAGCGGAGGCCGGTGCGTCGAGCTTCGTCAATCCGATGACCGCGCTCGGCTTTGCCGAAAATGCCAAGATGGACGGCCAGAAGGCGATCCTGCACACGGTCGGCGCCTCGAACCTCGGCCAGATGCTGGTGAAAATCTGCCAGGAAGACGGGCTCGACCTCGTCAACATCGTGCGCAAGCAGGAGCATGTCGACCTGCTCACCGGGCTCGGCGCGAAGCACGTGGTCAACTCCTCGGACGAAAACTTCTTCGCCAATCTCAAGGCGACGATCGACGAGACCGACGCCTTCTACGGCTTCGACCCGATCGGCGGCGGCCAGATGGTCGACACCTGCTTCAAGGCGATGGAGCAGGTCGCAGTTTCGAAGATGACCGAATATTCGCGCTACGGCTCGAACCAGGCGAAGCGCATGTTCATCTACGGTCGACTCGACTTCACGCCGACCACTCTGACGCCGAGCTACGGCTTCGGCTGGACGCTGTCGGGCTGGCTGCTGACCCCGTTCCTGCAGAATGCGGGCATGGAAACCGTGATGCGGATGCGCAAGCGCGTGCTCGACAACCTCACCACCACCTTCGCCAGCAGCTACAAGACCAAGGTCGATCTCGAAGGCATGCTGACCAAGGAGGCGATCCTCGACTATCGCCAGATGAAGACCGGCGAGAAATATCTGGTCGTGCCGAACGCCTAGGGGCGGGCGAGTTAGCGCCCGTCGAAGGCGCGCTGGATGGCGGCGGGATCGCTCTCGCCGCCAGCCAGCAGCAATTGCAGCAGGATGCGCGCCTTTTGCGGGTTGAGCGCGCGCGCGGCGACGAAGCGGTTGGCGGTATCCTCGGGTTCGCGGTCGACGAGGCCCTCGTCGGCGCGGCTTGCGCGCACCACCGCGATACCGTTGCGGCCGAGCTCGACCAGCGCCTGCCGGGCGCTTTCGGGCATGTTGCCCTCGCCCACCCCCGCGACCACCACGCCGCGTGTGTCATCGCCCACCTGTCGCCGCACGCCCGCTCCGTCGAGACCGGCATGGGCAAAAACGACCACCACTTCGGGCAAATTGTCGGGCCAGGCAAACGCCCCCTCGCTCTCGCTGCGCCAGGGCGCACCGAACCATTCGAGCGAGGCGGGCGTCACCAGTCCGACCGATTCGCGCGGGAAGCCGCGAAACGCCTCGGTCCCGCGGGTGCGGACCTTGCGCACGTCGCGCGCGGCGAACACGCGGTCGCCCATCACCACCAGCACCCCGCGCCCGGCGGCTTGCGCATCGCTCGCCACGCGCACCGCATTGGCGAAGTTCCTCAGCCCGTCATAGCCGACCGCATCGGCGGGCCGCATCGCGCCCACCACCACCACCGGCTTGGTCGCAGGCAGCGTCAGGTCGAGCAGGAAGGCGGTTTCTTCGAGCGTATCGGTGCCGTGCGTGACGATGATGCCGTGGCACTCGGCGTCGGCCAGTGCAGCGAGCGCAGCGCCATGCAGAGAATGCCAGACCCCGGGCCCGATATCGGCCGAATCGATATTGGCGATCTGCGTTCCCGAAAGCTCCGCCTCGAGCCCCAGTCCGCCGACCCGCTCGAGATAATCCTCGATCCCGATCTCGCCCGCGCGATAGTCTTGCGCAATGGCAGACCCGGCAATCCCGGCGATCGTGCCGCCGGTGGCGAGGACGGTGAGCTTAGTCGTCATGGCTGCGCCGCCTAGCGCCGCCGATGCAATCTCGGCAATTGATTTTGAAGATTTGGACGCTATGTGCAGCACACCGCCGAGACGGCGGTTCCCGTGGTTGGGGCGCTTAGCTCAGTTGGTAGAGCATCTCGTTTACACCGAGAGGGTCGGCGGTTCGAGCCCGTCAGCGCCCACCATTCCCCCAGAGACGCCGAGAACTATTCCGCAAT
>JBFOLW010000216.1:0-3031 GCA_040830305.1 Erythrobacter sp. | reverse complement strand
TCGCGCTCGGGCACGCTGACCTATGAAGCCGTCCACCAGACCACCATGGTCGGCCTCGGCCAGACCACCGCGGTCGGCATCGGCGGCGACCCCGTCAACGGCACCAACTTCATCGACGTGCTCGACCTCTTCCTCGACGACGACGAGACCAAGTCGATCATCATGATCGGCGAGATCGGCGGTAGCGCGGAAGAGGAAGCGGCCGAATTCATCAAGCAGGAAGCCGCCAAGGGCCGCAAGAAACCGATGGTCGGCTTCATCGCGGGTCGTACGGCGCCTCCGGGCCGCCGCATGGGCCATGCAGGCGCGATCGTCTCGGGCGGCCAGGGCGGCGCGGACGACAAGATCGCCGCGATGGAAGCGGCGGGCATCCGCGTCTCGCCCTCGCCCAGCGAACTCGGCACCACGCTCGACGCGCTGCTGAAGGAACACGCCTGATCGCGGGTGCGGCCGGCCCCTCTGCGGGACCGACCGCGCCGCCGAGGCATTGGTATTAGGAGCCGGCATCAGGCCGGCGCGACAAGGTGATCCGGATGGGTAACGAAAGCCACGATTTCCTGCCCGAGATGGGCGACCAGGAAGGTCCGCAGCCGGGCCCGAGCTGGGGCAACCCCAACTGGCTCGCCGATGTCGTCGACAGCGGCGCGGACCTGACCGCAGCGCTCGATCCGACGCAGATGCGAATGGCGGTCGCGCAGGCGGCGGAAAAGGCAGGCAAGGCGTTCGACCCCAAGGCCATCGCACAGGCCGCTGACGATTCGATCCGCGCCATGCTGCTCGTGCGCCTGTATCGCGTTCGCGGCCATCTGGCGGCCAATCTCGATCCGCTCGGCCTGTCGCACCGCGAAGTACCCGAGGACCTGACGCTCGAATGGCACGGTTTCGACGGCCAGGAAGACAAGGAAGTCTTCGTCGGCGGCGTGTTCGGTTTCGAATGGGTCACCGTAGGCGAGCTCTACCGCGTGCTGCGCGAGACCTACTGCGGCAATGTCGGCCTCGAATACATGCATATCTCGGACACGGAGGAACGCCGCTTCCTCCAGGACAAGTTCGAGACCCCCGAAGACACCATCCAGTTCACCGATGAGGGCAAGCGCGCGATCCTCGCCTCGGTGATCCGCGGCGAGCAGTACGAAGCCTTCCTCGGCAAGAAGTACGTCGGCACCAAGCGCTTCGGCCTCGATGGCGGCGAATCCATGATCCCCGCGCTCGAAGCGGTGATCAAGTATGGCGGCCAGCTCGGCGTGCGCGAGATCATCTACGGCATGGCCCACCGCGGGCGGCTCAACGTCCTCGCGAACGTGATGGGCAAGCCCTACAAGGTCATCTTCCACGAATTCTCGGGTGGCAGCGCCAATCCGGACGATGTCGGTGGATCGGGAGACGTGAAGTATCATCTCGGTACCAGCACCGACCGCGAGTTCGACGGCGTCAACGTGCACATGTCGCTGGTCCCCAACCCCAGCCACCTCGAGGCGGTGAATCCCGTGGTGCTCGGCAAGGCCAGGGCACAGCAGGCGATCCGCGACGATCTCAAGCAGCACGAACAGGTGCTGCCCGTCCTCCTCCACGGCGATGCGGCCTTTGCCGGCCAGGGCATCGTGTGGGAGTGCCTCGGCTTCTCGGGCGTGCGCGGCTACAACACCGGCGGCTGCCTGCATTTCGTCATCAACAACCAGATCGGTTTCACCACCAGCCCGCAATTCGCGCGGTCCTCGCCCTACCCCTCCGACGTCGCCAAGGGCGTCCAGGCGCCGATCCTGCACGTCAATGGCGACGATCCCGAAGCGGTGACTTTCGCCTGCAAGCTGGCAGTCGAGTATCGCCAGACCTTCGGCCGCGATATCGTGATCGACATGTGGTGCTATCGCCGCTTCGGCCACAACGAGGGCGACGAGCCCAAGTTTACCCAGCCGCTGATGTATGACGAGATCCGCCAGCATCCGAAGGTCAGCACGATCTACACCGAGCGGCTGATCGACCAGGGCGTCGTCGACAAGGCCTATGCCGATGGTCTGATCTCGGAGTTCACCGAGCACCTCGAGGAGGAGTTCGAGGCGGCCAAGTCCTACAAGCCGAACGAAGCCGACTGGTTCGGCGGGCGCTGGGCGGGCATGAACAAGCCGGCCGATCCCGAAACCGCGCGCCGCAACGTGGAAACCGCGATCGAAAAGAAGCTGTTCGACAGCCTCGGTCGCACGCTGACCTCGGTTCCCGACGATCTCAAGATCCACAAGACGCTTGGCCGGGTGCTGAAGGCCAAGGAAGACATGTTCGCCAAGGGCGAAGGGTTCGACTGGGCCACTGCGGAGGCGCTGGCCTTCGGAAGCCTTGTCACCGAAGGCTTCGGCGTGCGCCTGTCCGGCCAGGATTCGGGACGCGGCACCTTCAGCCAGCGCCATGCCGTCTGGGTCGACCAGAAGGACGAGCGCAAGTATATTCCGCTGACCACGCTGCCGCATGGCAAGTTCGAGGTCTACGACAGCCCGCTGTCCGAATATGGCGTGCTCGGCTTCGAATACGGTTTCGCCATGGCCGACCCCAAGAGCCTGGTGATGTGGGAAGCGCAGTTCGGCGATTTCGCCAATGGCGCACAGATCATGATCGACCAGTTCATCGCCGCGGGCGAGGTCAAATGGCTGCGCGCCAACGGCCTCGTGCTGCTGCTGCCGCATGGCTACGAGGGCCAGGGTCCCGAGCACAGCTCCGCCCGCCTCGAGCGGTTTCTGCAGCTGTGCGCGAACGACAATATCCAGGTCTGCAACATCACCACGCCGGCGAACTACTTCCACGTTCTTCGCCGCCAGATGCTGCGCAGCTTCCGCAAGCCGATGGTCATCATGACTCCCAAGTCGCTGCTGCGCCATCCGCTGGCCAAATCGAGCGCCGAAGAATTCATGGGCGATCACCATTTCATGCGCATAAAGTCGGACCTGACCGAGATCGACGACAAGAAGGTCAAGCGCCTCGTTCTGTGCAGCGGCAAGGTTGCCTACGACCTGATGCAGCGCCGCGACGAAGCCGGGCTGGA
>JBFOLW010000215.1:0-3030 GCA_040830305.1 Erythrobacter sp. | reverse complement strand
CTGGCCAATCGGAACGATTTGGTCCGATTAAGCGCTGTATCATTGAGATGAGACTTTCCAACCTTGCCGATTATGCGGTCGTCGCCATGTGCGCCGCCTCGCGTCATTGCGGGGGCGGGAAGACCAGCGCTGCGGAGCTGGCGGCCGAAACCGGCCTGCCCGTGCCGACCGTGCAGAAGCTGGTCAGCAAGCTCTCTGCGGCGGGCCTGCTGCGCTCGACGCGCGGCGCGGGCGGTGGATTGCAACTCGCGCGGCCGGCGGCGGCGATAACCGTCGCCGATATCGTCGAGGCGGTCGAAGGGCCGATTGCGCTGACCGCCTGCATCGAAGGGGCCGAGTGCTCGGTCGAGCACGACTGTGCGGTGAAGCCGCATTGGCCCGTAGTGAACAACGCATTGCGCGGTGCGCTGGCGGCGATCCCGCTGACCCAGCTCGCACAAGAGAAAGAGATCGCATGAGCGAAGAGATCGACATTCAGGCCAAGCCGGAAATGGATGCCGAGGCCAAGGAAGCTGCCGAAAGGGCGGCCGAATACGAGCACGGCTGGTCGGCGGACATCGAGACCGAGTTCGCCGAAAAGGGCCTGACCGAAGACACCGTCCGGTTCATTTCCGCCAAGAAGGGCGAGCCCGAGTGGATGCTCGACTGGCGCCTCAAGGCGTTCCGCCTGTGGCAGGAGATGGAAGAGCCCGACTGGGCGAAGCTCGGCTATCCGGCGATCGACTACCAGGACGCCTATTATTACGCCGCGCCCAAGAAGAAGGAACAGCTCAAGTCGCTCGACGAGCTCGATCCCGAGATCAAGGCGGTCTACGACAAGCTCGGTATTCCCGTGGCGGAGCAGGAAGTGCTCGCCGGGGTCGAGGGCGCGCGCAAGGTCGCGGTCGATGCGGTGTTCGATTCGGTCAGCGTCGCCACCACCTTCCGCGAGGAGCTCAAGAAGGCCGGCGTCATCTTCCTGTCGATCAGCGAGGCGATCAAGGAATACCCCGAGCTGGTGAAGAAGTGGCTCGGCAAGGTCGTCCCGCAGCACGACAACTTCTTTGCGACGCTCAACAGCGCGGTCTTTTCCGACGGCACCTTCGTCTACGTGCCCGAAGGCGTGCGCTGCCCGATGGAGCTCTCCACCTATTTCCGCATCAATGCGGAGAACACCGGCCAGTTCGAGCGTACGCTGATCGTCGCCGAAAAGGGCAGCTACGTCAGCTATCTCGAAGGCTGCACCGCGCCGATGCGCGACGAGAACCAGCTCCACGCCGCGGTGGTCGAGCTGGTTGCGCTCGAGGATGCCGAGATCAAGTATTCGACCGTCCAGAACTGGTACCCCGGCAACTCGGAGGGCGTCGGCGGAATTTACAATTTCGTCACCAAGCGCGGGCTGTGCCAGGGTGCGCGCAGCAAGATCAGCTGGACGCAGGTCGAGACCGGCAGCGCGGTGACGTGGAAATATCCCAGCTGCGTGCTCAACGGCGAAGACAGCGTGGGCGAGTTCTACTCGGTCGCGGTGACCAACAATTACCAGCAGGCCGATACCGGCACCAAGATGATCCACAATGGCAAGGGCAGCCGTTCGACAATCATCTCGAAGGGCATTTCGGCGGGCAAGAGCAACAACCCCTATCGCGGCCTCGTGCGCGTGGCCGCCAATGCCGATGGGGTGCGCAACCGCACCGAATGCGATTCGCTGCTGATCGGCGACCAATGCGGCGCGCACACCGTGCCCTATATCGAGGTGAAGAACCCCGGCGCGCAGATCGAGCACGAGGCGACCACCAGCAAGATCAGCGACGACCAGCTGTTCTACGCCATGCAGCGCGGCCTCGACGACGAGGAAGCGATGGCGCTGATCGTCAACGGCTTCGCCAAGGAGGTGTTGAAAGAGCTGCCGATGGAATTCGCCGTCGAAGCGCAGAAGCTGCTGGCAATCTCGCTTGAGGGGAGTGTGGGGTGATTGATCTTCTTGCCTTGGCGGCAGAGGCCATGGACGGTTACGAGCCTCAAGGCTTGGACCCTCATCTCTATACTCTTGTGAGTGTTGTGGGTTGGTTTCTTCTTCATGCGCTCCTCCCTCTTATCGGAGGCATCGCCTACGCCTCCCATTGGCGTAGATTTCTGCTTTGGATCGCAGCTTTGGCGGTCGCTTCGTTTGCCATGCAGGTAGGGCAAGAGCTTTGGAGCGTTGCTTCGTATAATGATTATGGGACCGTGTCGGGCGCACTGTCGCAGATTGCACTCTTCGTTTTCGCACCCGCTTTTGGCGGAGCCGCAATCGGCATTTTCATTCGCAGAATGTGGGACCATTCTATGGCCAACAAGGCGACGGCGGGAGCACAACAATGACCGACCGCAAGACCCTCCAGCTTCGCGATCCTGGCAATTCCGCCGACGACACCCCCGCGCTCAAGAAGAAGGGCCGCGGGTGGGAGATTTCGGAAAAGCGGCTCGACAAGATCCACGAACGCGCGCGCTACCTGCGGCGGCATGCGAGCCCGGCGCACAAGGCGCTCGCGGCGCGCTTCGCCAAGGAAGATTTCGGCAAGTATAAGTTCTCGCGCCACACCGTGGTCGGTTCGGCAATCCTCGACTTCGTCTCGCACCCATTAGGCCTTGCGATCGCGATCGACGAGGAAGGACAGGACGACCGCGTGGCCAAGCGCCGCGACAAGAGCCTTGCGAGCGTCGGGATCGAAGTGTTTCGCATCCCCGCAGCGACCATTCTCGAGGATGTCGAAGCCGCGATGCAGCCGATCTTCGCCGCCATGAACGCGCGCTACCGCGACAAGGAAGCCGCGCGCCGCGCCCATCAATCGAAATACGGATCGACGCCCCGCCGCCCCCGGCCCCAGCGTCGCGACGACAGGAAATAAGATGCTCAAAATCGACAATCTGCACGCCGAAATCGACGGCAAGACCATCCTCAACGGCCTCAGCCTCACCGTGCCCGCGGGCGAGGTCCATGCGATCATGGGCCCCAACGGCGCGGGCAAGTCGACCCTCGCCTACGTGCTGGGCGGGCGGCCCGGTTACGAG
>JBFOLW010000214.1:0-5683 GCA_040830305.1 Erythrobacter sp. | reverse complement strand
CCGCGGCCGAACAGCGGCTTGCGCGGCTCGACCTCCAGGCGCAAGCCGCGGCGGGCAACGCCGCGCGGGCAGAGGGCCTGCTGATTGCCTTCGCCACGCGCCGCGCGCTCGAGAAGGGGGCCGAGCTCGGCTATCTTGCTGACCAGCTGCGGCTGCGGTTCGGCGATGCGCTTCCCAATGCGGTGGACACGATCATCCGGACGAGCCGCGACCCCGTTACGCTCGATCAGCTGATTGCGCGGCTCGAGGGCCTGTCGCCGCGACTTGCGCAGCCGAACGACCAGAGCGGCTGGACCCGCATCGGCGATGAATTGTCGCAGCTTTTCGTTATCCGCCGCGAAAGCGCGCCGTCGCCGCAGCCCGAGCGCAGGCTCGATCGCGCTCGCCTGTTTCTCGAAAGCGGGCGCACCCAGGCTGCGATTGCCGAAGTGCGCAACCTGCCGGGTGCCGACCAGGCCGGGGCATGGATACGCGATGCAGAACGCTACGCTGCAGCCCAGCGTGCGCTCGACCTGATCGAAACCGCGGCCGTGCTGGAGCCGCGGCGCCTGCGTGACGGAGCGGGCAACAGGATCGAACAGCCGAGCCCGGCGGAAGAACGCTAGGCCTTGAGCAGCTCGGGCAGATGGCCCGAGATACCGCGCGCCTCGTCCATGAAGAAACGCTTGAGCCAGCCGCTCCGCTGGATGCCTGCCATGCCGAAACGGCGCACCGCGCTTGCCGCCTTGCCCGGGATGCCGAAAATCCGTGTCAGGCTGTCGGTCGCGCCCATTACCATCAGCGCATCCAGCGCCCGCCACTCCTCGTACTTCTTGAGGATCTGAGCGTCGCCGAGATCAAGTCCGAGCCTGACCGCCTCGTCGAGTACCTCGACCAATGCGCCGACGTCGCGCAGTCCCAGATTGAGGCCCTGGCCCGCGATCGGGTGCATGCCATGCGCGCTGTCGCCCACCAGCGCCAGGCGGTGCTCGACGATCTTCGCAGTGTGCTGGAAGCTGAGCGGGTAGGACGAACGCGCGCTGTTGATGGTGAGTTCACCCAGAAGGTCGCCCATGCGCTTGTAGACCTCGGCGAGGAACGCGCGGTCGGACAGCTTGAGAACGCCAGCGGCATCCTTCTCGTCGACGGTCCAGACAAGCGCGCTGCGATGCTGACCGTCGGGGCCGTCGAGCATGGGAAGCAGGGCAAAGGGCCCGTCGGGGTAGAAGATTTCCCACGCCACGTTCTCGTGACTTTTCGTGTGGTCGAGCCCCACAATCATCGCGCGGTGGCTGTAGTCCCAGTTCGCCATCTTGAGGCCCGCTTCCTCGCGGCTGGGCGACCCGCGCCCCTCCGCGCCGACCATCAAGGCGGCTTCGAGAACGCGTCCGTCGCCAAGCGTCGCCGAGACGCCGAATTCGCCGCGTTCGCGCGTGACGACCTCGACAGGGGCGTGCCATTCGATCAGCGGCTCCTTCGCCGCAGCCTCGTGCAGCGCGAGGCGCAGCTGGCGGTTGGCGAACATGCGACCGAGCGTGCCTTCGTGCGGTTCGGGGCGGAAGTCGAGCCGGCCCGCCTTCATCTGGTCGAGCACCGCAATCGCGGCGATGTCGCAGCCATGCGGTTCGAGCTGGTCTTCGAGCCCGATGTGCCGGAACAGCCGCCAGCTGGCGGTCGAGATTGCCGAGGCACGGCCGTCGAAGCCTTCGGCGGTCAGGCTGGCCGGATCGGCGCGGTCGACAAGGTGGCAGGAAAGCCCCTTTTTCGCCGCCGCCAGTGCCAGTGTCATGCCCACCAGGCCGCCGCCCAGGATCAGCAGGTCTCGCTTGTCTGTCATGGGGCCAATCCCTAGAGCGGCCTGCGTGATCGACGCAAGGATAATGGAGCGGGTCGCCGCGCTGGTGATGCTGGTCGCCCTGGCGTTGGCCTCGGTGCTGCCGCTGCAGGCGCAGGGGCCGGGCAGTGATCGCATGCCGGCCGAACTGGTCGCCGAAGGCCCGCCGCAGCCCGGCGAGACCTGGATGGTCGCGCTGCATTTCATGCCCTCGACTCCCAAATGGCATGGCTACTGGTCGAATCCCGGGGATGCGGGGTTGGGCATGGAGCTCGACTGGAACCTGCCCGAAGGATGGGAGGCGGGCGAGCCGCTCTATCCGCTGCCCCGGCGGCTGGTGATCGGCGGGCTGATGAACCATGTCTACGAGGGCAACTATGCGGTCCTCGTGCCGATCGCCGTACCGGCGGGAGCCACGCTCGTCGATATCGCGCCGGTCGGCGTCACTGCGAACTATCTTGCGTGCACCGACAAGATCTGCGTGCCACAGCAGGCGCGGCTGGCGCTCGATCCCGCAGCGCCGGGGCCAGATCCGCGCTTCGGCGCATGGCGTGCGGCGATCGTCCCGCAGCTGGACAGTCAGGCGCAGTTCGAATTCACGCCCACGCACCTGCGGGTCGGTATCCCGATCCCGGCAGAAACCGCGCTAGGCGAGCTCCACCTCTTCCTCGGCACGCCCGAACTGGGAGAGGGCGACAAGCCCGACTACACCGGCGTCCAGACCTTCATCAGCGGAGGTAATCTGCTGGTTGCCGAAATTCCGATCGAACGGATTGCGGTGCCAGAGGGCATCGACCTCGCCGCCGAACCGCGACCGGGTGTGATTACCGGCATCCTCGATCTTGGCGAGGAACGCGGCGTGCGCTTTACCGCCACGCCCGGCGACGTGCCGCTCGAAGGTGTGAAACCAATCCAAGGAGGAGGCGCGGAGCCGGTTCTTTGGCAATTGCTGCTCGCCGCACTGGCCGGCGGGATGTTGCTCAACATCATGCCCTGTGTCTTCCCAATCCTCAGCCTCAAGGCGCTGTCGCTGGCCAAGGCAGGCGGGGACGAGCGCGCGGCGCGGCGGGATGCGCTGGCCTATACGGCGGGCGTTGTACTGGCCTGCGCAGCGCTTGGCGCGACGATCCTGCTGCTGCGCTCGGCGGGCGAGCAGGTCGGTTGGGCATTTCAGCTGCAGGAACCCGTGGTCGTGGTCGGCCTGTTGCTGCTGGCACTGGCGATCACGGCCAACTTCCTCGGGCTGTTCGCAGTGCCCGGCATGGCCGTTTCGGGCGGTGCACCGTCGCGCGGGGGCTCTTTCTCGACTGGCCTGCTCGCGGCATTCGTGGCGACGCCCTGCACCGGGCCGTTTATGGCGGTCGCGCTGGGTGCGGCGCTGGTGATCCGACCGCTCCACGGGCTCCTGGTGTTCACCGCGCTCGGTATCGGCCTCGCGCTCCCGTTCCTGCTGGTCGGGTTCGTGCCCGCTGTCCGTCGACGGCTGCCCAGACCCGGCGCGTGGATGGAGACTTTCCGGCGCTGGATGGCGCTCCCGATGGGTCTGTCCGCGCTGGCGCTCGGATGGCTCGTCTGGCGCATTGGCGGTTGGGATTATCTCGCGCTGGTACTGGTGCTGGCCGTGATCGCGCTTGCGGGTCTGGCACTCGTCGGCCTTGTCCAGCGCAGGGCGCACAGCGGCACGCTGGCGGTATTCGCTGGCCTCCTCGCCGTACTCGGCGTCGGCGCGGCGCTGCTTCCCGAGCCCGAGCCACAGGCCGCATCAAGCGCAAGCCTGCTCGACCCAGTTGATTACAGCGAGGCCGCGTTAACGGAGGCCCGAGCCTCGGGGCGTCCCGTATTCATCTGGTTCACCGCCGATTGGTGCGTCACCTGCAAGGTCAACGAAAGCGTTGCGATCGAACGCGAGGCCACCCGCGCGGCGTTCGAGGAAGCGGGCGTCATCGCCATGCGCGGCGACTGGACGCAGCCCGACGAAGAGATCAGCCGGATGCTGACGCAACAGGGCGCGGCGGGCGTCCCGCTCTACCTGTGGTACGCGCCCGGCGGCGAGGCCGAGCAATTGCCGCAGGTGCTTACGCCGGATCTTCTGGTGGAGCAGGCTCGGAGCTCTCGCTCTCCTCGCTAGGCGGGTCGGCCAGCGCCCTGCATTCCTCAATCAGCTCGCCGGGCAGTGCACTCGGATTGAGGATCAGGCTGCCCGCGCCGGGCACTGTCGCCTCGACCCCGCGCCTGCCGGTCAGCACGTCCCAGCTGGGGTCGGCTACCGGTGCTGTCCCCTCCCAGCGCCATATGTCGCCGACCCGTGTCGCATCGATCGGCAGCCTGGCGACGTGGCTGTTTCCGATCAGTGCGAGTACGGCCTTGGCATGGGAATCCGCCTTGGCGAACCGTGTGTAGGCGAGCATCGGTTCGGCGCTATCCGCCACGCACTCGATCGCGAACAGCGGGCGCTCGCCGGGCTTGCCGAAGAGCAGCCGCCCCTCCTTGCTTGCAGGGGCCCAGATCGCGCCCTCCGTGTCCGGGGAGTCGATCGGTTCGGAGGGGCCATCCACGCCGCCACCGATCCGCGTGCGTTCGACATACTCGTCCGAGGCAGGAGGTTGGCATGCAGCCAGGAGCATGATCGGCATTGCATGGGCGAAGTGACGCATGCGCGGGCTATGGCACAGGCGCTCCCGCGTGCAAGCGGTGCGACAAAGCTATCCTCAGCGCGCGCGAATGAAGGCGCGCAGGTCGCGCGACAGTTTCACGCGATCTTCGTCGCGCACGTACATCATGTGGCCCGATCCGTAGTAGTGCAGCTCGACCCGGTCCTGCGGGATGCCGATACGATTGAGCGAATATTCCGCGCCGAAGAAGGGAGTCGCGAAGTCGTAATACCCCTGCGCATTGAACAGGCGCAGGCCCGAATTCTCGCGCATCGCCTTGCCGATCAGCGGGGCGACGTTGAGATAGGCGTTGCGGCCCGGGCCACTCGACAGGCTCCAGTTCCAGTGCCGCCCCGGCTCGCGCCCAATCGACTGGTATTCGCGGTCCGTTTCGAAACCCAATCCCTCGCGCAACCAGCTGTTTACCGCCGCGGTATAGCCCGCATCGATCCCGTAGAAGCTGGGATCGTTGTCCGGATATTCGCCCGCATTGTCGTAATCGCTACCGGTATAGCGCGCATCGAGGCGGCCGATGGTGAGCCCCCGGTCCCGAAGCAGTTCCTTGTAGAAGCGCTGGCTGGTGACGCGCAGGTTCGTTTGGTCGAGATAGGTTTCGGACAGGCCCGTCAGCCGCGACAGTTCGGCGCGCACGGCAGCGCGCTCGGTTTCGGGAAGGTCCTGTCCCTTGAGGAGGGCGCTGGCGAAGGGGCCGATGGCGAAACGGCGCGCTTCCTCGGCGATCGCTTCGACCGACGGTGCCTCGGCCTTGCCGTGAAACCAGGCGGCGGCGGCCATGTTCGGCAGAGTCATCACATAGGCCATCTCGTTGCCCGGGGTCGGCTCGCGCGCGGCGAAATCGAGAATTGTGGATACGAGAACCAGTCCGTTCAGACCGACATCGTTGAAGGTGCCGCCTTCGAGCTCGTCGACCACCATCGCGGTGCGGGTGGTGCCATAGCTTTCGCCGCCGAGATACTTGGGGCTGTTCCAGCGGCCGTTGTCGTTGATCCAGCGGCGGATCACCTCGGCCACGGCGCGCGCATCCTCGCGCAGACCGTAATACTTCTTGGGATCGGTGCCGGGCGTGAGATAGCTGAAGCCTGTGCCCGGCGGGTCGATGAAGACGAGGTCGGCGACATCGAGCAGGCTGTCGGGATTGTCGACCAGCGGATAGGGCGGCGCGCCGTCGTCGCGCGCGTCGGACGGGATGGCGACCCGT
>JBFOLW010000213.1:0-3759 GCA_040830305.1 Erythrobacter sp. | reverse complement strand
CTGTTCGTCGATCCGCCCGCCATGGGCCACGGCATCGGCAGGCGGCTATTCGCCTGGGCGGCGGCAACGGTTGCGGCTCGCGGCGGGCGAAGTCTGGCAATTGCTGCCGATCCGCAAGCGGCCGACTTCTACCGCCGGATGGGGGCTGTCGATGCCGGGCACGTGGCTTCGGCGTCGATCCCGGGGCGGAACCTGCCGCGCCTGTGCTACCGGATCGCCGTCGGCGGCTAGAGCGCCCGCAGCGCCTGGGCAGGCTTTGCTCGCAGCAGTGGCAGCGATGCGCCGAGCGCGAAGGCGAGGACGATCGCAATCCCGAGCCCGAGAACAGCGATCACCATGCCCCAGTCGGGCAGCCAGTCGAATTCGAACAGCTGCGTGATCACCAACCAAGCGGCGAAGCTGCCGATGCCGAGCGCCACCAAAGCCAGCGCGCCGGCCAGGACGACATATTCGATCAGTTGCATGACCAGCACTTGCCTGCGGTCGGCGCCGAGGACACGCAGCACCACGGTGTCGTATGTGCGCGCCGCGCGCGCAGCCGCGATCGCTCCCAGAAGCACGGCGAGGCCTGCCAGCACCGCGACGCTCGCCGCAGCCAGTGTCGCAAGGCCAACCTGTTCGAGAATGGTCCGCGCCTGTTCGAGCACCCCGCCGACTTCGATCACCGAGGTCGAAGGAAGCGCCGCGACCAGCGATTGCAGCAGCGGTCCGGTGGGCGTGCCGGGGCTGAGTTCAACGGTCGCGGCGAGGTTGTGCGGGGCATCCGCGATCGCATTCGGGCTGAGAACGAAGACGTAGTTGAAACCCATGCTCTCCCAGTCGATCCGCCGCGTATTGGCAATGCGCGCAGTGCGTTCGATCCCCAGCACGCCGAAGGTCAGCATGTCGCCGACCTCGAGCCCGGCGGCAGCGGCGAATTCCTCGTCGACCGAGACCAGAGGCGGGCCATCATAGTCGGCTACCCACCATTCGCCCTCGGTCAGTTCGTTGCCCTCGGGAAGCCTGTCGGCATAGGTCAGCCCGCGTTCGCCGCGCAGCGCCCAGGCCCCATCGGGGATTTCCTCGAGATCGAGTGTGCGGGTCATGTCTCCCTTAGGACCGAAAGCGAGCACCGAGCCGCGCAGCGCGGGCACCGCCCGCCAGCTGGCTTCGGGATCAGCCTCGCGGACCAGCGCCTCGAACTCGCCAAGCTGGTCGCGCGGGATGTCGAGCACGAAATAGTCGGGTGCGCGGTCGGGCACACGCTTGGCGATATTACCGTCGATGGCGCTCTGCACCGCGGCGAGCAGGACGAAGGCTGCAAGACCGAAGCCAAGCGCGGTGACCAGCGCCCCGGTGGACGATCCCGGCCGGTGCAGATTGGCCAGTGCGTTGCGGGCGACGGGGCTTTTCGGACGGGGGAGGGCGCCGGCAAGCTTGCGGATACCGAGCCCCAACGCCGCGAGCAGGGCGAGGATCGCTGCCGCGCCAGCAAGAAAGCTGCCCGACAGCACCGGGTTTTCCGCCGTCAGCAACGCCAGTCCGACGATGGCGGCCAGACCTCCGCCAACCAGCAGCAGGGCCTGGGGATCGCGGGCCAGCGGGGCGACCCGGGCACGCATCAGCGCCATGGCGGGGAAATGCCGCGCGCGCAGCAGGGGCGGGGCGGCAAACACCAGCGCCACCAGCATGCCATAGCTCAGCGCGAGCAAGATCGCGCCCGGATCGATGACGAGGCCGCTGGACACGGGCAGCAACCCATCGAGCGCGGTGGCCAGAAGCGGCACGAGCGCCACGCCGACGGTTATCCCTGCAAGACTTCCTACCAGCGAAGCTGCGACGATCTGCAGCGCGTAGATCCGCGCGATATCGCTGCTCGATGCGCCGAGGATCTTGAGCGTCGCGATGCCCTTGCGTCGCGCATCGAGATAGGATGTCACCCCTCCGCCGATGCCGATTCCGGCAATCACCAGCGCGGCAAGCCCGACGAGCGTCAGGAACTCGCCCATCCGATCGACGAAGCGGTCGGTGCCGGGTGCAGCGCGTTCGGCAGTGTCGATATCGAAGCCTTGCGAGGGGAACCGGTCCTCCAACGTCTCGCGCGTTTCGCCGATATCCCGGCTGCCCGAGAAGCGCACCCGGGTCTTGGTCTGGTACATTGAACCCGGCGCGATCAGTCCCGCGCGCGTGGGCAGGTCTTCCGCCACGATGACCGTTGGACCGAGCTGGAAACCCTCGCTCAGCCGGTCGGGCTCGTTGGCGATTATCCCTCCCACCGCCAGAGTTTGGGTCCCGATCGAGATGCTGTCCCCGGGTGCTGCGCCAAGCCGGTCGGCGGCCCCTTTTGAAAGCCAGGCTTCACCTGACCTTGGCGGTCCGACCGAGCGACCGTCTTCCAGCGTCAGTTCGCCATAAAGCGGGTAGGCGGCATCGACCGCCTTCAATTCGATCGGGGCCGCCTGCTGGCCGTAGCGCGCCATCGCCTGCATGCGGATACCCGCGGAGACGTCGCCAAGTTCCTCCAGCGCCGCGCGCTCCTCTTCATTGACGCCGCGCTGCCAGAGTTCGACCTGCAGATCGCCGCCGAGGTATTCGCGGCCATTTGACTCGATCTCGCGCTCGATCGCCGCGGTCAGCGAACCGATCGCGGCCAGCGCGCCGGTGCCGAGGAACAGGCAGACGAGCAACAGGCGCAGCCCGCGGAACCGCGCATTGAGGTCACGCCGTGCGATCCGCCAGGCCGTCGCCCAGCTCATGCCGCGCTCTTTTCCGATGCCGTGTCGCTGGCGATACGGCCGTCGGCGAGCTGGAGCACGCGCTCGCAATGTTCGGCCAGCTCGGGATCGTGGGTGATGACCAGCAGCGTAGCGCCGGTTTCCTCGCGCCGGGCGAACAGCAGCTCGACGATCTCGTGGCCGGTCGCTGCATCGAGATTGCCCGTGGGTTCGTCGGCGAAGATCAGGTCGGGTCGCGGCGCGGTCGCGCGGGCAATCGCGACGCGCTGTTGCTCGCCGCCCGAGAGCTGCTGCGGATAATGGTCGAGCCTATGACCGAGGCCGACAGCCTCGAGCTCCGCCTTCGCCCGTTCCTGCGCATCGGCTTCACCGGCCAGTTCCATCGGCGTGGCGACGTTCTCGAGCGCGGTCATCGTCGGGAGGAGGTGAAAGGCCTGCAGCACGATCCCGATCCGGCCGCGCCGGGCATGGGCCAGTGCGTCTTCATCCATCGCGGCAAAATCCTCGCCCGCGACCGTCAGCGTGCCGCCACTTGCGCGCTCGAGGCCGGAAAGCACCGCCATCAGCGAGCTCTTGCCCGATCCGGAAGGGCCGAGCAGCGCGACGGTGGAGCCGAGCGCGATATCGAGATCGATCCCGCGCAGGATGTCGACCGGCGCTTCCTTGCTGCCGAGCGTGAGGGTGAGGTTGCGGGCGGAAATCGCGGCTTGAGAGTTTTTCACGGTACTGCGATGGCATGCAGCCAAATGTTGCACAAGGAAACTCGCCGATGCGGCTAAGGCATTTGTCGATTACCATCATCGCATTCTCGCTCGCCGCCTGCGGAACGGCGGAGGATGTCGTGGAAGCGCCCGAAGCAGCGAGCGGCGAGGCGGCAGCGGCGGCAGACATCGTGGTCGAGGGTCCCGAGCGCCGCATCCTTGCATTCGGTGACAGCCTGTTCGCCGGGTACGGCCTCGAGGAACAGCAGGGCTACCCCGAGCAGCTGGAAGATGCATTGCGCGAGCGAGGCACCAACGCGCGCGTGATCGATGCGGGCGTGTCG
>JBFOLW010000212.1:0-15390 GCA_040830305.1 Erythrobacter sp. | reverse complement strand
GGTCGGCCGGGTGCTCGGAGAGATCGAACAAGGTGGCGGCGAACTGCCCGGCGCGCATCATTTCTACATTACCTTCAAGACCCACGCCCCCGGCGTCTCGATACCGGCGAGCCTGCGCGAGCGGTTCCCCGACGAAATGACCATCGTCTTGCAGAACAAGTTCTGGAACCTGAACGTGCGCGAAGACGGGTTCGCGGTCGGCCTGTCGTTCAACCAGGTCCCCGCCGAACTCGACATTCCCTATGCCGCGATCACGCAATTCGTCGATCCTGCGGTCGATTTCGGGCTGCAATTCCAAGCTACCGTCGCCGATATGGCGCCCGCCCCCACCGAACATCCCGACAATGACGGTTCGGAACAGGGCGACAGCGCGTCCGTTGAGGAAACGGAAGACGGCTCGAACGTCGTCACGGTCGATTTCGGCCGCAAGAAGTAGGCGCCGGGTCTTCCCGGTATAGCGGGGCAGGACATGGCCAAACTCGGGCTCACCGACGAAGACAAGCCGAACCATCTGACCGATGCGGTCGGCAAGACACTCGAGCGCGCAACCGACGACCTGCCCGAGCAGGACGACCCAGTACCGGGACCGAGCCCCAACCCGGCCACCAACCTGATCATCCACGACATCTTGCTGCGCAGCGCAGGCCGCTTGTCGCGCATGGCGGTCGAAAAGGCGGTGCTCGGCCGGCAATATGGCAAGCGGTTTGCCAAGGATGCAGTCGAGAACCGCAGCCTCGTGCACACGCTCGCCGCCTATGGCGTAACCAAGGTTGCGACGAAGTCGGTGCCCGGTGCGCTGGTGGTGGGTACGGGCCTGGTCCTCAAGGTGCTGTTCGACCGTAGCCAGTCGCGCCGCAAATCGCGGCGCAAGGGCAACCGGACACTGCGCCGCCAGGCCGATCCCGACGGCAAGATCTGACGGCAAGCAGCTGACGGGGGTTGATTCGCCCCTGCCCCATGCGCCAACAGCGCGCATGGCCGATTCCACCGTTTCGCACGACAAGCTCGCCCGCCGGGGCCTCATGTTCATCCTTTCCTCGCCCAGCGGCGCGGGTAAGACCACGATCTCGCGCATGCTGCTGGAAGCCGACGACGAGATCAAGCTGTCGGTCAGCGTCACCACCCGCACACCACGCCCGGGCGAGATCGATGGCGTGCATTACTATTTCGTCGACGATGCCGAGTTCGACAGGATGGTCGAGGAAGACGATTTCTATGAATGGGCGCCGGTCTTCGGGCACCGTTACGGCACGCCCAAGGGCAAGATTCGCAATGCCCTCAAGGAAGGCCAGGACTTCCTGTTCGACATCGACTGGCAGGGCACGCAGCAGCTCTACCAGAAGGACCAGCAGGACGTGGTCCGCGTGTTCATCCTGCCGCCGAGCATTGCCGAGCTCGAGCGCCGGTTGCGCAGCCGCGATACCGACAGCGACGAGGTAATCTCGGCGCGCATGGAGCGCGCGCGCGCCGAGATCAGCCACTGGGACGCCTATGACTACGTCGTCATCAATGAGGACGTCGACGCCTGTTTTGCGCAGGTTCGCGAAATTCTCGACGCCGAACGCATGAAGCGCCAGCGCCAGACCGGATTGATTCCGTTCGTGCGCGAGCTGATGGCCTGATCACGCCTTGCAATCGGTCTTGCTGCGGCCCGCTGTGGATGCGATTTGTCAACCAATGCGCGGCATAGGGTCGGGTGAGTCTCCGCGCGAAGACTTCGATTTGCAGGGTAGCGATGGCCGCAGTTGATTTCGACAAGGGCGACAAGACGATGGCCTTTCTCAGAAGCCATGGCCTGCCGCCGAGTCCGCAGAACTATACCCTCGCCTATATCGCGCTGTTCGACAGCGGGTCTCCGGTCGGCCGGGCCATCCAGCAAATTGTCGATGAGGGGTACCGCATCAAGCAGGAAGAGGCGGACGCGATCTTCGACCGGCATGGCGGCGCGGCAATCTATGGCCTTACCGACCGGGCGCAGGGCGAACGCGCCGCGCACCTTCGCCACCAGACGATCAAGCTCGGCGAGCTTGCCTCTTCCGCCGCAGATGCCACGGGCGCCTTTGCCCGCGATCTGACCGAGGAAGCCGATAACTTAACCGGCGACAGCGCCAATGCCCTGTCGATCGTCGGGCGCATGATCGAGCAATCGCAGGAGGTGCAGGGACGCCTTACCGAGGCCATGCAGGAAGTGAAGGAACTGCGCGAAGAGCTCGAAGCGGCACGCAACGATGCGCATCGCGACGAACTGACAGGCCTCGCCAATCGCCGGGCCATCGAAGCCTATCTTGCCGAGCTGGCCGAGAAGGGCTCGCCGCGCATCATTGCGCTGTGCGATATCGACAGGTTCAAATCGGTCAATGATCGCTACGGGCATGGCGTCGGCGACCGGGTCATCAAGTTGGTCGCGAAAACGCTCGAAGACATCTGCCGCCCGCATTTCGTCGGACGCTGGGGCGGCGAGGAGTTCATTTTCGTGATGTCTGCGGACAATGCCGAAGCAGGCGCCAAACTGATCGATCACGCCCGCCACGTGCTTGCCGGCAAGGAGTTCAAGCTTCGCGAGACGGATGAGCCGATGGGACTCATTTCCTTTTCCGGCGGGGTTGCTCTTGCCCGGGGTGGTGCGGATGCCAACCGCACCGCGCTGAAACACGCCGACGACGCGCTGTACCGCGCCAAATCGGAGGGGCGCAACCGCGTCCTCCTTGCGTAGCCGCCCCGCCGCCGGGCCAGCCCCCTAACCCGGCTGCGCGAAATGGTTCGGCAGCAGCGCGTTGACGATACCGCCATCGACGGTCAGCGTTTCGCCGATGGTGTAGTCCCCCGCGCGGCTCGCCAGATAGACCGCGGTACCGCCCATATCGAACTTGTCGCCGACCCGCTTGCTCGGAATGCCTGCGGCCGACTGCTCCTCGAAGTCGCGGGCGGCGCGGTTCATGTTCGAGGGGAACGCTCCCGGTGCGAGGCTCGTCACGTAGATATGGTCGTTAACCAGCCGCGCGGCCATCCGCCGCGTGAGGTGGATCAGCGCGGCCTTCGAGGCCTGGTAGCTGTAGGTTTCCCAAGGATTGACCCGTTGCCCGTCGATCGAGGTAATATTGATCACCTTGCCGGGCTTGTCGGCGCTCGCCGCTGCGGTCAGCAGTGTGTGCAGTTTCTGCGTGAGGAAGAACGGCGTCTTGACATTGAGGTCCATGACCTTGTCCCAGCCGGCTTCGGGGAATTCGAGATAATCTACCCCCCATGCCGCGCCGGCATTGTTGACGAGGATGTCGAGCTTCTTCTCGCGCTGCGAAAGCTCCTCCACCAGTGCCTCGATCCCCTTGATGGTCGACAAATCGCCCTGGATGCCGATCACCCTGTCGCCGAGTTCGGCGCAGGTTTCCTCGATCTCGTTGATCTTGCGCGCGCTGATATAGACGCGCTCGATCCCGGCGGCGAGGAAGCCTTCCACGATCATCTTGCCGATGCCGCGGCTGCCGCCGGTCACCAGCGCCACGCGCCCCTTGAGGCTGAACAGGTCTTCGAGGGTCATTGATCTTTTCCTTTCGTCATCCCGGCGGAAGCCGGGATCGCTCGCCGCACGGGCAGGGCCTGCCGACCGTCACCCCAGCTCTCGCCGAGGTGACAGCGTGATTAGTAGCCGCTCATTTCGGCGACGCGGCCGGCGTGGTAATACTGGTCGCCGAGGAATTCCTGCAGCGCCCGGTCGCGTTTCATATAGAGCCCGATGTCGTATTCGTCGGTCATGCCGATACCGCCGTGCATCTGCACGCCTTCGCGCACCGCCAGCCCGGCGACCTTGGCCACCTTGGCCTTGGCTACCGAAGCCATCAGATCGGCCTTCCCGCTCCCGCCATCGACCAACTGGGCGGCTTTCACCGTCACCGCACGGGCGATTTCGACTTCGGAATAGAGGTGCGAGGCGCGGTGCTGCAGCGCCTGGAACTCGCCGATGATCTTGCCGAACTGCTTGCGCTGCTTGATGTAATCGACGGTCATGTCCATCGCGCCGCGGGCAACGCCGACGCCTTCGGCGGCCGAGCCGACGCGGCCCGCTACCAGCATTGCGTCGAGCACTTCGCGCCCGCCGTCGACTTCGCCGATCACGGCATCGCCGTCGAGTTCGACACCGTCGAAGGTCACGTGGCTCGCCATCGAGCTGTCGACCAGGCGCACGCTGTCGTGGCTCATGCCGCTGGCGTCCTGCGGCACGGCGAACAGCGTCACACCGTCGGCGTCGTCATCGCTGCCCGAGGTGCGCGCGGCGACCACGATCATTTCGCTGCTGGCGCCGTAAACGACGAAATCCTTCTTGCCGGTGAGCTTGAAGCCATTGCCCGACTTCTCCGCCTTGCAGGCGATCCGTTCGGGGCGGTGCTTGCGGCCTTCGTCGATCGCCACGCCATAGACCTTGTCACCCGAAAGCAGGTCGGGCAGCCAGCGGCCTCTCACGTCGTTGCTGCCATGCTTCAATGCGGTGGCAGCCAGGACGGAGGAGGACAGGAACGGCGACGGCGTCAGGTTGCGGCCGATTTCCTCGAGCACGATGTTCGCCTCGACCTGGCCCATGCCGAGCCCGCCATCGTCTTCATCGACCAGCATGCCGGTGAAGCCCATCTCGGCGAACTGCTTCCACAGCGCGTGGCCGAAGCCGTCCTTGCACTCGCGGTCGCGCCAGTGGCGCAGCTGGTTCTTGATCGAGCCTTCCTCGGCCATGAACTGGCTCGCGGTGTCGGCCAGCATCGTCTGGTCGTCGTCATAATACAGAGGCATGGAATCAGGCTCCCGGAAGGTCGAGAATACGTTTGGAGATGACGTTGAGCATGACTTCGGAGGTGCCGCCTTCGATGCTGTTCGCCTTGGTGCGCAGCCAGCCGCGCGCCGGCTTGCCGCCACTCGTCTCCTCGCTGTCCCATTCGAGCGTGTGGCTGCCACCCGCCGCCATGATCAGCTCGTGGCGACGCTTGTTCAGCTCGGTGCCCGCATATTTCATCATGTTCGGCTGCGCGGGATGCGCCTTGCCGACCTTGATCTCGTCGAGGAACTTCTCGCCCATGGCGCCATAGGCCAGTGCGTCGACATCGAACTGCGCGAGTTCGGCGCGCAGGACCGGATCGATCTCGCCATTCGCGCGGGCCAGCGCGGCACCGATCGTGCCGGTGTTGCCGCCATCGGCGCCCGAGATCATTTCGCGCTCGTGGCCGAGCAGGTATTTCGCGACATCCCAGCCGCGGTTGACCTCGCCGACCTGGGCGGGAACGTCCTCGCCATAGCTCTTGGGCACCTTCACGTCGTCGAAGAAGGTTTCGCAGAACGGGCTGTTGCCGCTGATCAGCAGGATCGGCTTGGTCGACACGCCTTCGCTCGCCATGTCGTAAAGCATGAAGGTGATCCCGCGGTACTTGTCGTCCTTGTCGGTGCGGACGAGGCAAAAGATCCAGTCTGCCTTGTCGGCATAGGAGGTCCAGATCTTCTGGCCATTGACGACCCAGTGGTCGCCCTTGTCCTCGCCAAAGGTTTGCAGGCTCACCAGGTCCGAACCGCTACCCGGTTCGGAATAGCCCTGGCACCAGCGGATTTCGCCGCGGGCGATCTCGTTGAGGAATCGCTGTTTCTGGCCTTCGGTACCGAAATGCAGCAGCGCGGGGCCGAGCATCCAGATACCGAAGCTCGAGAGCGGCGGACGCGCGCCGATGGCGGCCATTTCCTCGCGCAGAACCTTGGCCTGTGCGGGCGAGAGGCCCGCGCCGCCATATTCCTTGGGCCATGCGGGGACGGTATAGCCCTTGTCGCGCGCAGCTTCGAACCAGGCCTTTTGCGCCTCGCTCTTGAAGGTGGCATTGCGGCCGCCCCAGTAAACGTCGTCCTCGTCGCGGACGGGCTCGCGCATCTCGGCGGGGCAATTGGCTTCGAGCCAGGCGCGCGTTTCGGCGCGGAAGGCTTCCAGATCGCTGTCGGACATCGTCCAATCCTCTCTTTTCAAACCAGCGGTATGTTGACGCTTACGTTAGGGTGATTCGCCCCTTCGGCGCAAGGCTGCTCGCGACGGCCCGCATTGCCGTAACGTCAGCCGGAATTCGTTGACGCAAATTCATGCTCGCCTAAGCTTGTCGTGGAGAAATTCGGGGAGAGAGTAGGGATGCGATTCTCGGGAAAGACCGTCGTCGTCACAGGCGCGGCTTCGGGTATCGGCGCAGCAGCGAGCGCGCTGTTCGCGCGCGAGGGCGCCGTGGTCTTCGCCAGCGATATCGATCGCGAGAACGGCGAGAAGCTGGCCGCCGAAACCGAGGGTGATGTCCGCTTCGCGCAGTGCGATGTCTGCGATCCTGACGCGATCAAGGCGCTGATGGACCGCGCGGCGGCAGAAACCGGCGGCATCGACACCCTGTTCAACAATGCCGGTGCAGGCGGTGCACGCGAAAGCATCGACGAGATCGAACCCGAGGCGTGGGATCGGACGATGGACCTGCTGCTGCGCTCGGTCGCGATGGGCATCCGTTATGCAGCGCCGCACATGAAAGGCCGGCCCAGCACCAAGAGCGGCGGGGCAAGCATCGTCAACGTATCAAGCGTGGCGGCGGTCGGCCCCGGATATTCGCCCACGACCTATGCCGTTGCCAAGGCGGGCGTATTGCACCTCACCAAATGCGCGGCTACCGACCTTGCCCAGCACGGCATCCGTGTGAATGCGGTCCAGCCCGGCTTCATCAACACCAATATCTTCACCGCCAGCCTCGAGATACCCGACGAGCTCAAGACCCAGGCCAAGGCGATGATCGCGCAGATGTCGTCCAATGCGCAGCCAGTGGCGCGCGGCGGCCAGCCCGAGGATATCGCCGAAGCGGTCGCCTATCTTGCCAGCGAGGCGGCCGGTTTCGTCACCGGGACCTCGTTGATCGTCGACGGCGGCCTGACCGTCGGCCCCCGCCACAGCTGGGATCCCGAGCAGGGCGGTGCATTCGAGGCGTTGATGGCGCTCGAGGAGCAGGTCAAGCAGGCGCAGCAGCCCGCCTGATGCCCTTCGTCACCGGCCCTCTCCCCCAGCGCCTGAAGCTGATCCACGGCTTCGGTGCGGTGGCCTTCGGCGTCAAGGATTCGGGGTTCTCCTTCTTCCTGCTGATTTTCTACAACCAGGCCTTGGGCATGGATGCCGGCACGGTCAGCCTCGCCCTCGCATTGGCGCTGCTGATCGATGCCTTTATCGACCCGCTGTTGGGCAATCTGTCCGATCGGACCTGGTCGCGCTGGGGCCGGCGCCTGCCGTGGCTTTATGTCGCACCCATCCCGCTGGCCTTCGCCTGGGTCTTTCTCTGGCATCCGCCCGGCGGCGGGACGCCGGGTTTCTGGGAATTGCTGGCAATCGCAGTGTCGGTTCGTATCCTGCTTTCCGCCTGCGAAGTGCCTTCGGTCAGCCTGCTGCCAGAGATCACCGCCGACTATGACGAACGCACGACGCTGTTCCGCTATCGCTATCTGTTCGGCTGGTGCGGCGGACTGCTGATGATGTTCCTCGCCTATTTCGTGTTCATGCCGGGGGCAGAAGGGCTGTTGCAGCCAGAGGGCTATTTCTGGTTCGGACTGGTCGGCGGCATCCTGATGGCCGTTTCGGTGCTCGGTTCGGCGCTCGGACAGCATTCGCTCGTTGCCGGCTATCCCGAAACCAAGGCGCCGCCGTTTACCTGGCGCGGCGCATTCGGCGAGATCGTCGACGCCTTCAGCGAAAAGGCCTTCCTGATCTTCGCTGCAGGCGCGCTCGCCGCCTATATCAGCCAGGGACTGACATTCTCGCTGACCAATTATCTCAACATCTTCGTCTGGCAGTTCGACACGGCCGAGCTGCGCATCTTTCCGGTGATCCTGTTCCTGTCGGTCATCGTCATGTTCTTCGTCGTCGGCCCGATGCATCGCCGCTGGGGTAAACCCAGAAGCGCGGTGATCGGCGCGCTGGGATCGCTGGGCGTGATCCTGATGCCCTTCACGCTTTATCTGACCGGCTACTGGCCCACCGTCGGCACCGCGACCAGCGCGGCGCTGTTCTATGCTTTCCTGCTGGTGTCCAACACGCTGGGTGTGGTGGTGATGATATCGGGCAGCTCGATGATCGCAGAGATCGTCGAGGCCTATCAGGAGCGCACCGGCCGCCGCGCCGAGGGCAGCTTCTATTCGGGCAACTGGTTCGTCCAGAAATGCGCCACGGGCGGTGGCATCCTGGTCGGGGGCCAGGTGATCGCGCTGTCGAACCTGCCCGCCGGTGCCGCGCCCGCAACCGTGTCTGGCGACGTCGTGACGCAGATGATCCTGCTCTACTGCGGCGCCATTACCATTCTGGGTTGCATTGCCGCCTATTGGCTGGGCCGTTTCCCGATCGATCGCGCACAGCACGAGGCGCGCGTGGCCGCGCTCGACGCCGCAGCGCGTGCCGATGTCGACGCCGCAGTTACTCCACCCTGATTAAGCCTTGGCGCGGACACGCTGCCGTGCCAGTTTCCTGAATATACGGAATCGAGAAAGAAGAGGACGAGACACGATGGATTTCGAACCGACAGAACGGCAAGCATACTGGCGCGACCGGGTGAAGAACTTCATCGAGGACCACATTCGCCCGGCCGTCCCCACCTATAAGCAGCAGGACGCCGAGGGCGACCGCTGGAAAGTCATCCCGGTAGTCGAGGAACTCAAGGCCAAAGCCAAGAAGGATGGCATCTGGAACCTCTTCATGCCGCCGCGCAACGAGGGCCATCACCATGTCGAGGAAACCTACGAATTCGAAGGCCCCGGCCTGACCAACCTCGAATACGCTCTGTGCGCCGAGGAAATGGGCCGCATCGGCTTCGCTTCCGAAGTGTTCAATTGCTCCGCGCCCGACACCGGCAACATGGAAGTGTTCCACCGCTACGGCACCCGCGAGCAGAAGGACAAGTGGCTGACTCCCCTCATGAATGGCGAGATCCGCTCCGCCTTCCTGATGACCGAGCCCTTCACCGCATCATCCGATGCGACCAATATCGAAACCCGGATCGAGCGCGATGGCGACGAATACGTCATCAATGGCCGTAAATGGTGGAGCTCGGGCGTTGGCGATCCGCGCTGCAAGGTCGCGATCGTGATGGGCAAGACCGATTTCTCCGCCGGGCGCCATGCGCAGCAGTCGATGATCCTGATGCCGATGGACGCCCCCGGCGTGAAGGTGCTGCGCCACCTGCCGGTGTTCGGCTATGATGATGCGCCGCATGGTCACATGGAAGTCGAACTCAAGGACGTTCGCGTCCCGGCCAGCAGCATGCTGCTGGGCGAAGGTCGCGGCTTCGAGATCGCGCAGGGCCGCCTCGGCCCGGGCCGTATCCACCACTGCATGCGCACCATCGGCGTCGCCGAGGAAGCGCTGCACAAGATGTGCAAGCGGCTGCAGGAGCGCGAGGCCTTCGGCAAGCCGATCTACAAGCATTCGGTCTGGGAAGAACGCGTGGCCCGCGCGCGCATCGATATCGACATGACCCGCCTGCTCTGCCTCAAGGCGGCCGACATGATGGACAAGGTCGGCAACAAGGCGGCCAAGCAGGAAATCGCCATGATCAAGGTGCAGGCGCCCAACATGGCGCTGCGCATCATCGACGATGCGATCCAGGCGCATGGCGGTGGCGGCGTGTCGGATGATTACGGCCTTGCCAATGCCTATGCGCACCAGCGCACGCTGCGGCTGGCCGATGGACCCGACGAAGTCCACGCGCGTTCGATCGCGCGGATGGAGTTCGCCAAGCACCTGCCCCAGCCCGGCCCCTCGGCCAATGCGCTGCGCGACGGGAAGGCACCCAGTTCGGGCAGCGACAGCCTCAGCTCGGGCGACATCGGCGCGACGCGCTGACAGGTCGTGCCCCCCTTCGCGAAGAAGGGGGGCCGGACTGCCACACACAAGATACGAGTGCCGCCCTCCGATAAAGCGGGCACGAGAGGAGAAGCGTCATGGCGAAAGCCGCAATTCTGGAACAGGTCGGCGGACTGACCATCGGCGAGGTCGAGCTTGCCGATCCCGCGCCGCATGAGGTCCTGATCGACACCAAGGCCTGCGGCCTGTGCCATTCGGACCTCCACTTCATCGAGGGCGCCTATCCGCATCCGTTGCCCGCAATCCCGGGCCACGAGGCCGCCGGCGTGGTCCGCGCGGTGGGCAGCGAGGTCAAGACGGTGAAGCCGGGAGACCATGTGGTCTCGTGCCTGTCCGCTTTCTGCGGTCACTGCGAATTCTGCGTCACCGGGCGGATGGCGCTGTGCATGGGCGCGGACACGCGACGCGCGCAGACCGCTGCGCCGCGCATTACGCGCAATGGCGGCGAGACGGTGGCGCAGATGCTCAACCTGTCGGCCTTTGCCGAACAGATGCTGATCCACGAACACGCCTGTGTCGCGATCGACAAGGACATGCCGCTGGACCGGGCCGCCGTGATCGGCTGCGCGGTAACCACCGGTGCGGGCGCGATCTTCAACGCGTGCTCGGTCGTGCCGGGCGAGGCCGTGGCGGTGGTCGGCTGCGGCGGTGTCGGCCTCGCGACGATCAACGCCGCCAAGATCGCGGGCGCGGGCAAGGTCATCGCGATCGACCCGCTGCCGGAGAAGCGTCAGTTGGCCGAAGTTCTCGGGGCCACGCATACGGTGGATGCAATGGCCGATGACGCGGTCGAGCAGGTGATGAAGATCACCGGCGGCGGCGTGCACCATGCGATCGAGGCGGTCGGACGCCAGGCCAGCGCGGACCTTGCCGTCAAGCTGCTGCGTCGTGGCGGCACCGCGACGATCCTCGGGATGATGCCGCTCGACTGCAAGGTCGGCCTCGGCGCGATGGATTTGCTGTCGGGCAAGAAGCTGCAGGGCGCGATCATGGGGATGAACCACTTCCCGGTCGACCTGCCGCGGTTGGTCGATTTCTACATGCGCGGCCTGCTCGACCTCGACACGATCATTGCCGAACGGATCCCGCTCGAAAAGATCAACGAGGGCTTCGAGAAAATGAAACAGGGCACATCCGCCCGCAGCGTTGTGGTGTTCGACTGATGGCCGAAGAACAAGCGATCGATTTCGACAAGGAGATGGTTGGCACGATCGAGGTGCCCGAAGCCGACCGTTTGGACCTCGACGCGCTGACCGCGTGGTTCGAGGCGAATGTCGAGGGCTACCAGGGCCCGATCAGCTATACCAAGTTCAAGGGCGGGCAATCGAACCCGACCTACCGCATCGACACGCCGGACCGCAGCTACGTTCTGCGTCGCCAGCCCTTCGGCAAGCTGCTGCCGAGCGCGCATGCGGTCGATCGCGAGTACAAGGCGATGCACGCGCTGGGGCCGACCGGCTTCCCGGTGCCCAAAACCTATGGCCTGTGCGAGGACCCGGAGGTCATCGGGAGCAAGTTCTTCGTCATGGGCCTCGCCGACGGGCGGTCCTTGTGGAACGGCGCGCTGCCCGATTATTCGCCCCCAGAGCGCCGCGAAATCTACAACGCCATGATCGACACCATGGCCGAACTACACCTGCGCAAGCCCGACCAGATCGGCCTCGGCGACTATGGCAAGCCGACCGATTACTGCGCGCGCCAGATCGCCCGCTGGTCGAAGCAGTACAAGCTGTCCGAGACCGAACACATGCCGCAGATGGAGCGACTCATCGAGTGGCTGCCCCAAACCATCCCCCCGCAGCACGAAAGCAGCGTGGTCCACGGCGACTACCGGCTCGACAACATGATCTTCGAAAAGGACGCCAACCGGGTACTCGCGGTGCTCGACTGGGAGCTGTCCACGCTGGGCGATCCGATCGCCGACTTCAGCTACCTTATGCTCAACTGGCACAACCCGCATGACGGGCGCGCGGGCCTGCTCGGCCTCGACCTTGAGGAATTGGGCATCCCGACGCAGGACGAAGCGGTCGAACGCTATGTCGCGCGCACGGGCTATCCCGTCCCGCCGATGGACTGGTACTTCGCCTACAACCTGTTCCGCCTGGCGGGCATCATGCAGGGGATCAAGAAGCGCGTGATCGACGGCACCGCATCGAGCGCGCATGCGAAATCCATGTCCGAACGCGTCGCGCCGCTGGTCGAGCGTGCCTATCAGTTCGCGCAAGCGGCAGGGATGGACTAGCGCCCCGGGCCTGCTAACGAGCGCCCCGGAATTGCAAACGGAGACCAGCATGAGCGCCGACCTCGAAAGCCGCATCGAAGCTGCGTGGGAAGACCGCGCCAACGTCACGCCGCGGAGCGCGGATGTGCGCGAGGTGGTCGAGGCGGCGCTGGGCATGCTTGACAGCGGCGAAGGCCGCGTCGCCGAACCCGACGGCAAGGGCAGCTGGACCGTCAACCAGTGGCTCAAGAAAGCTGTGCTGCTGAGCTTCCGTCTCAACGACAACCGCGTGATGGATGGCGGCAGCGCAGGGCACCCGGCGTTCGACAAGGTGCCGAGCAAGTTTGCCGGCTGGGACGATGCCCGGTTCCGCGAAGCCGGTTTCCGCGTCGTGCCCGGCGCGGTCGCGCGCGAAGGCGCCTATATCGCGCCCGGCTGCGTGCTGATGCCCAGTTTCGTCAATATCGGTGCCTATGTCGGCAAGGGCACGATGGTCGACACCTGGGCGAGCATCGGCAGTTGCGCACAGATCGGCGACAACTGCCATATCTCCGCCGGCGCAGGGATCGGCGGCGTGCTCGAACCGATGCAGGCCAATCCGACGATCATCGGCGACAACTGCTTCATCGGCGCGCGCAGCGAGATCGTCGAGGGCGTGATCGTCGGCGAAGGCAGCGTGGTGGCCATGGGTGTCTTCATCACCCAGTCGACCAAGATCGTCTATCGCGACACGGGCGAGGTGATCCGCGGCCATATCCCGCCTTATTCGGTGGTCGTCCCCGGAACCATGCCCGGCAAGGACGGCGGCCCCGGTCTCGCCTGCGCTGTGATCGTGAAGACGGTCGATGCGCGGACCCGCGAGAAAACCGGGATCAACGAGCTGTTGCGCGACTGAGCCGCAGGAACATTCGTCCCTCGCGTGCGTAAATCTTCCTGATACCCGCGGGATCGCGATTTTCAGGGAGTACAGCCACGTGCACAAAGAAGGCGACGAAATCCACGTAACCGATACCGAAGCGAGCGGCGGCTCGAAAGAAGGTGTCGTACGGTGGGTGCTGGCTGGCGGCCTGCTGCTTGCCGTGATCCTGATGTCGATCGTCTGGATCGTTCCCGCCCTCACCACCGGCGACGTCGAGGAAGAGGGCACTGTCAGCGGCCAGATTTCCTCGATGGAAGAGGAAGGTGATTCCACCGACAGCATTGTCGGCGTTCCTAGCGAAACCGACCTTGGCGACGACGAGGTCGCGACGCCCGAGGGGGACGAGACCGAGTATGTCGATGGTCTGGAAGTCGTCGAGAACTGATCCCGACCGAGCGAGACCGTCATGAGCAATCCCAACAGCTACCAGACCGACCAATACGTCCAGTGGGACTGGGGCAACGGCAAAGGCAAGGGCCAGATCAAGGAGCGCTTCGAGCGCGAGGTCACCCGCACGTTGCAGGGCACCGAAGTCACCAAGGATGGTGACGAGGACAACCCCGCCTACCTCATCAAGCAGGAGGATGGAGACGAGGTGCTCAAGCGCGGCAGCGAACTCGAAGCGCAGGACTGAGCCATGCCCGAGGCAAAGAGCAAGGCGCAGCAACAGGCCGCGGGGGCCGCGCTGTCGGCCAAGCGCGGTGAAACCGATGTCGGCGACCTGCAAGGCGCGTCGAAAGAGATGTACGACAGCATGAGCGAGGAAGAGCTCGAGGAGATGGCCTCGACCGATCGCTCGGACCTGCCCGACGAAGCCTGACACGGTTGCCGTGCAAGGCCGGGTCGCCCGGCCAAGTCATCATCATCAGCCAACGCGCACGCGAGGCGCCCGTACGCGCGCTCCCATGCGCTAGTCGTCCCCGTCGCGCGATTCGCCTGCCGCGTATTCGATCGGCGTCATCTCGCTAACGCTCGCGGCATAGGCCTCGGCTCCGCGCATCACGCGCATCATGTTGCGCGAGGCGATCTTCTCCAGATCCTCCTGCGAATAGCCGCGCTCGGCCAGTTCGACGAACAGCGCGGGATAGCCGGTCACATCCTCCATCCCGATAGGACCGTTCGGCATACCGTCATAGTCGCCCCCGATGCCGATGGCGTCGATGCCCGCGACGGCGCGGATATGATCGATGTGGTCGGCCATGTCCGAGATGGTCGATACCGGCGGTCGGTTCTCGGCATCCCATTTGGCCAGCTGTGCTTCGACCGTGTCGGGCAGGCCCGAATACAGCGCCTCGAGACGAGCCTTCTCCGCCGCGCGATTGGCCGAATGCTGGCGCAGATCCTCGGTGATGAACCACGGCAACGCCACGACCATCACGATGCCGCCGTTTTCGGGCAGCCGCGCAAGCACACTATCGGGCACGTTGCGCAGGTGGCCAGCAACCGCGCGCGCTCCCGAATGGCTAAAGATCACCGGCGCCTGCGCAACGTCGAGCGCATCGTGCATCGCCGCCTCGCTGACATGGCTGAGATCGACCAGCATCCCGATGCGGTTCATTTCGCGCACCACGTCCATGCCGAAGGCGTTAAGACCGTCGTGCTTGGGCGTATCGGTGGCGCTGTCGGCCCAGCTCAGCGTCTTGCCATGCGTCAGCGTCATGTAGCGCGCGCCCAGATCGTACATCTGGCGCAGCACGGCGAGGCTCGAGCCGATCGAATGGCCGCCTTCCATGCCCATCAGCGAGGCGATCCGGCCCGCCGCCATCGCTTGCTCGACCTCGCCGGCGGTCAGCGCCAGCTGGAGGTCGTTCGGATAGCGCGCAATCAGCCGCTTGGTGACATCGATCTGTTCGACGGTCGCCTGAACCGCTTCCGCCTCTGGCAGGCTCGGGCTGACATAGACCGACCACCACTGCGCCCCGACCTTGCCTTGCCGCAACCGGATCAGATCCGAATGCATCGCATTGCGGCCGTCGCCCGCGGTGTCGAGCGTATCGCGAAAGTCGAATTCATTGATGCGGTTGCCCAGCCGCGAACGCAGCTGGATCGGAACATCATTGTGTCCGTCCCACACAGGGGCCGCCTCGAGCGCAGCGGCCGCCGTCTCTTCAGCCGCGCTTTGCGCGAACACCGGCCCCGCCATCGCGAGTGCAGTTGTGGCAGCGGCGGCGAGCAGGAAATGGCGCATATTCAGGAACCCCTTGTCATCTTGCGGGCTGTCCTAGCAAAGAGGAACGGCAAGGAAAGGCCCCAATCATGACCATGATCGCCCGCTGGAACGGCGAGACGCTGGCGCGCAGCGACGACACCGTAATCGTCGAAGGCAACCACTACTTCCCGGCGGGCGATGTCGCGCGCGGCGTG
>JBFOLW010000211.1:0-18694 GCA_040830305.1 Erythrobacter sp. | reverse complement strand
CGAATGCCTGCGTTCTCGAAGGCGATCTGCGCTTCGCCGCCACCCGAATAGGCTGCATGCGCCCACGCCCCGCCTTCGATCTCCAGTTCCAGTCGATCCGAGCCGAAGCGGTAGAAAGTCCGCCCGTTGTCTCCGGCGCAAACGGCCACGCGCTTGCCGCTGGCCACCTGGCAGCCGAACACGGTCTCCTCTCCTGCGTTGCAAGCAACGGTCCGCGCAACGGCGGGTTTTTGCGATAGGGTCGGCTCGGGTTGGGTAGCTACCTCGCCGGTCAAGTCACTCGCGCCCTCGCCCGCGCACCCGCCGAGCAGCAAGGCGAGGGCGGGGAGGACCCTCACTTCTTTTCCGCGGCCTTCTTCTTCTTTTTCATCGCGTCATGGAAGCGGTCGGCCCACCCGGGTTTGACCACCTGGTCGCCGCGGACCATGCGCAGGTCACCATCTCCGACATCGCGGCTGACCGCGCTGCCGGCCGCGACGATCGCATCCGCGCCAATCCGCACGGGGGCGATCAGCGCGCTGTTCGAGCCGATGAAGGCACGCTCGCCGATCACGGTCTTGTACTTGAAATAGCCGTCGTAATTGCAGGTGATCGTACCAGCGCCGATATTGGCGCCGGCCCCCACCTCGGCATCGCCGAGATAGGTCAGATGGTTCGCCTTGGCGCCCTCGCCCAGCGTCGCCTTCTTCATCTCGACGAAGTTACCGACCTTGCTGGCCTTCTCCATGACCGCGCCGGGCCGCAGGCGGGCATAGGGACCGACCGAGCAGCCTTCGCCGACGCGCGCGCCTTCGAGATGGCTGAAGGCATGGATGGTTGCGCCATCGGCCACGCTGACGCCCGGGCCGAAGACGACGTTGGGCTCGATCGTCACATCGCGGCCCAGTTCGGTGTCCCAGCTGAAAAATACGGTTTCGGGAGCTTTCAGCGAGGCGCCTCCGGCCATGGCCTCTTCGCGCTTCAGCGCCTGCCACTGGGCTTCGGCAGCCGCGAGCTCGGCACGACTGTTGATCCCGATCACCTCTTCGGCTGCGTCGGCAGAAATCACCGCGCATGTATCACCATCCGCGTTGGCGATGTTGACGATGTCGACGAGGTAGTACTCGCCCTGGGCATTGTCGTTGCCGACACGCCGCAACAGGCTGAACATATCGGCGGCGCGCGCTGCCATCACGCCCGAATTGCACAAGCGACAGGCGCGTTCGTCGTCGCTGGCATCCTTGTATTCCACCATCTTGGCGATCCGCCCGTCGGCATCGGCAATGACGCGGCCGTAGTGTCCCGGGTCACCGGGCTCGAACCCGAGTACAACGACCTTGGGTTGGTCTTCCGCGTGCAACCGATCGAGCATGGCCTGCATGGTTTCGCCCTTCACGAAGGGAACGTCTCCATAGAGCACGAGCACGTCGCCGCCATGATCTGCCAGGCTTTGTTCGGCCATCTGTACCGCATGGCCCGTGCCCAGCTGGGGTTCCTGGAGGCATGTTTCCGCGCTTTCGCCGAGCGCCTCTTCGAGCTGCGCGCGACCGGCACCGACCACGACGACCTTCTTCGCCGGTTGCAAGCCATCGACGGTGGCCAGCAGGTGATCCAGCATCGGCCGGCCTGCAATTGGGTGCAGGACCTTGTGCAGGTCGCTCTTCATGCGGGTGCCCTTGCCCGCGGCAAGGATGATGGCGGCAAAATCGCGGTTCGTGTTCATGGTATTGGGCCTTGCCACCAATCGCTTGCAGTTTGAAGAACCATCCTGCACCGCTTGCGCCAATGACCGACCTGCCTTTTGCCATTATCGGCTTCGACCTCGACGGTACCCTGCTCGAGACGCACCGCGATCTTGGTGCTGCCGTCAACCATGCGCTCGAGCTGGGCGGCTTCGACCCGGTTCCCGCCGACCATGCAAGCGACCTGATCGGCGGCGGCGCGAAGATCATGCTCAAACAGGCGGTCGATAACCAGGGTGGCCTTCCGGACGAGGAATTTCGCAAGCTCTACAAGCAGATGCTCGCCTATTATGCGGAGAACAATGCGGTCCACACGCGACCCTATCCGTACGCACGCGAAGTACTGGCGGAACTGGGCGAACGGGAAATCGCGCGGGCGGTGGTGACCAACAAGTTCGAAAACTTCGCCCGCCACATCCTCGAAACGCTCGACCTCGCGGGCTATTTCGTCGCGATCATCGGCGGCGACACGATGGGCAAGGGACGCGCCAAGCCTGCACCAGACCCGATCTTCGAAGCGATCAGGCGCGGTGGCGGTGGCAAGCTCGCCTTCGTCGGCGACAGCTCCTACGACGTCAGGGCGGCCCGTGCGGCAGATGTCCCGGTGGTCGGCGCACGCTATGGCTATTGCGACAAGCCCCGCGGCGAACTGGGTGCGGATGCCGAGATCGATTCGCTGGCAGAGCTGATCCCCGCCCTCGCCCGCCTCGGGTGAGCAGCCCGCCGCTACGGCAAGGCGGCGCGCCATACCCGGTGTTGCAAGTGCGAAAGGAACGTGCCACCCAGCCGCGCAATTGACCTTTACGTAAACGATAAAGCAGGAGCAGCCCCATGAGCATCGATTTCAAGGAAAAGGTAGCCATCGTCACCGGCGCCGGCGGCGGTCTGGGCCGCGAATACGCGCTCGAACTCGCCCGTCGCGGCGCGAAAGTCGTGGTCAACGACCTCGGCGGTGCGCGCGACGGCACCGGCCATTCGGACATGGCGCTGCAGGTCGTCGAGGAAATCGAGAAGGCCGGCGGCGAAGCCATGTCGAACGGTGGTTCGGTCACCGAATTCGAACAGATGGAGAAAATGGTCGCCGACGCCAAGCAGAAGTGGGGCGGCGTGCACATCGTCATCAACAACGCCGGCGTGCTACGCGACAAGACCTTCGCCAAGATGACGATGGACGATTTTGAGTTCGTCGTCGACGTGCACCTCAACGGTTCGGCCAACGTCAGCAAGGCCGTTTGGGAAACCATGCGCGAGCAGGCCTATGGCCGTATCCTGATGACCGCTTCGTCGACCGGCCTGTTCGGCAACTTCGGCCAGGCGAATTATGGCGCGGCCAAGCTCGGCCTCGCGGGCCTCACCAAGACGCTCCAGCTCGAAGGCGCGAAGTACAACATCAAGGTCAACACGATCAGCCCGGTTGCGGGCACGCGCATGACCGAAGACCTCTTCCCCGAAGAAGCCTTCAAGCTGTTCGATCCGGTCAACGTCGTCCCGGCCGCGCTCTTCCTCGTCAGCGAGGACGCCCCGACCAACGCCATCGTCGGCGCGGGTGCGGGTGGTTTCCACTCGTCCTGGACCGTCATGAACGACGCGGTGTGGCTGCCCGATGGCGAACGCACGGTCGAAGGCTTCGCCGCCAACTGGGACAAGATCAGCGAGTTCTCGAACCTCAAGGCCCCGCAGTCGGGCAGCGAGCAGTCGGGCGCGATCCTGACCGCGATGCAGAAGGTGACCGGCACCGGCCCGAGCAGCGCGCGCGGCTAAACCGCCAGACATGCATTGGAAGAGGGCTCGTGCGTCGGCACGGGCCCTTTTTCGTGGGGCTACTGATCGATTGCCTTGAGCAGGCGGCGCTCGACCGGGGCGATCACACCGGGCAATTCGTGCCCGCGTTTCAGGACCTGCCCGTGCTCGCCGAACAGCGTCCACATGCCCTGCTTGTTGCGCAAGGCCGGCCTTTTCTCGATCCGCGCCTGCGGTCGCTCAGCCGCGCGGCGAAACGCGGCGAACACCGCAACATCCTTCGTAAAATCCATGGCGTAATCGCGCCACTGGCCACCCGCGACCATGCGACCGTAAAGATCGAGGATGCGCGTCAGCTCCTCGCGACTGAAGCCGACCTGCTGCGGTTTGCGACCCGGGAAAGCGACGACAGTCTCGCCGAGAAAGCTCATCAATCCTCGGTCCCGCTACGCCGTTGCGGCTCGCGCTCTGCGCGCAGCGCCGCGACCTCCGCCTTCAGCGCCTTCAGTTCACCTTCCAGCTTCTCGATGCAGTCGATCCGGTTGCCCTCGGCATCTTCGCAATTGGGCGTCCCATAGGGGATGAACTCGCGAATCCATTGTTCTGCCGGAACAAGGGTCGAGCGCGCCTTGAGGCCAATCATGGTCGCGCCCGCCGGCACGTCCTCCATGACGACCGCATTGGCCCCCACCCGGCTCCGTTCGCCGACCGTGATCGGGCCGATGATCTGTGCACCCGAACCGATGATGACATTGTCCTCCAGCGTGGGGTGGCGCTTGCCGCCCTTGCCGTTGGTCGGATTGGTGCCACCCAGCGTGACGCATTGGTAGATGGTGACATTGTCACCGATCTCAGCGGTTTCACCGATCACCGAGAAGCCGTGATCGATGAACAGGTTCTTGCCGATCCGGGCACCGGGGTGGATGTCGATCGCGGTCAGCCAGCGGCTCCAGTGATTGATCAGCCGGGCGAGGAAGAAGAGCTCGGCCTCGAACAGCCAATGCGCGATGCGGTGGTAGAACACCGCCCAGATGCCGGGATAGGTCAGCACTTCCCACCGGCTGCGAGGGGCCGGATCGCGTGCCTTCACGCTGTCGAGATAGGCGACAAGCCGTTCGAACATCGGCGCTATTCTCCCATTTGGAGGCGATTAAAGCAAGCGACCCTGGTCAGGCCCCTGCACCGCTTCCAGCGCGTCCCGCCAGATAGATAGGGTTGCCGGAACCTGCCGTTCAAGGCTGAGCCGGTCGATTGTGGCGACGATTTTTTCTATCGCCGCATAGCTGCGTTCCATTCTCGGGATCAGATAGGCCGGGGCACCCTCACCCAGCGCGAGGCCGCGCTGGGCAGCATGGGACAGTATCAGATCGCTCGCCAAGGCATCGTCGGGCGGGCCGATTTCGAGCTGCAAGGCGGCGCCCATCCGGCTGCGCAGGTCGGGCAGCGTGATTTCCCAGTTTTCGCCATCGACCACCAGCAGCAGGGGGAAACCGTCCTCCTGCGCGCGGTTCCAGCGATGGAACACCTCCGCTTCCTCGAGCGATTCGACCCCGTCCACCACACCTCCGGCGTGATTGCCGGCAAACCAGCGGGCAAAGAGCGATTTACCCGACCGGGGCGGCCCGTGCAGGATCGCGGTGCGGAAGGGCCAGGTTTCGGGTGCGGCGAGCGCTTCGGCAACCGCGCGGTTGCCCGACCCCAAAACGATGCTGGCCGGCTGGCCCGAACCTGCGGGAATCAGCGGAAGGGCGATCTGCGAGCTCATCGCCTGCGCGCGTCAGCGGCTGATGGCGAGCGCGTTGCTGCCCTCGGTCACCGTAAAGCCGCGCGCGCGCAGCGCCTCGGCCAACTGCCCGATCGAGCCCGAATAGCTCACCGTCATGACCGAGGTCCCGCCGATCGCGGTGCTGCGGATACCGGTGCTGCGGACGCCCGGCGTGCCCCTCACCGCGCTTACGGCACCATCGAATGCCGAAGCGTCCGGAGTGGCGACCTGCACGGTGTAGAGCGCAACCGAACCTTCGGGCGGCGGCGTGCGCACCGGCGCCGCGGTGATGGCATCTCCGCTTTCGGCTGTCGGTTCGGGAGCGGCACTGGCAGCGGCGCGATCCTGCGCCATCAACGCGCGGCCGAGTTCGACCAGCCGCTGGATTGCAGGGTCGAGCTCGGGCGTGCCGATATTGAGCGTGGGATCGGGCCTGAGCTTACCGTCGGCCAGTGCCAGCGCGAAAATCCGGTCGAACCGGATCACCGCGCGTTCGAGCATCGCCGGCAACTCGGCGGGCGAGGCGGCGACCATATCGAACCCGTCGAGATAGGTGTTGTCGGGCCCGTAGCGCGCGGTGAAGGTCCCCTCGATCGGACCGCCAGGGTATGTGTAGCGCAGGCTGGCAACCGGCACGAGCACATCGGCGGCACCGAACTGATCGAGGGCATTGCGCCACCATGTCCGGCTGCGGCGACCCGTCTGGCCGTAGGTCAGCAGGAGCGAATCGCCGCCGGCCCCGGTCGGCCGGACGTAGTCGATCCTGCTTTGCCCTGCCTGGTATTCCGCCCACGCGCGCTGCCACGGGTTGCGCTGCTCGTAGACCATCTGCGTGCCGGCGGAGACGGTGACAGGCAGCAGGAGCATGGGGGCCGAGCGGGTCGATTCGCCTTCGGAGCCGAGATAGCGTGCGGCGCGCTGGCGGTCGAAAACGACGCCGAGCGTGGCGATATAGCGCTTGGGTCCGAGCCGCTCGCGCTCGATCACGATGGCCGAAACGAGGCCCTCGATCTGCGAATCGTTGAGTTGCGGCCCCTCCAGTCGTTCCCAGGCGATGCGCTGGGCTTGCGTCCAGGCCTCCGCCTTGGCCTCCGCGGCGCTGTCCGCACGGACATCCACTTCGATACCCGAGACCTGGATGTCGCTGGTCGAGGCGACGGGTGCAATGCCGCGTTCGCCGCCGACCTGCGCCCAAACGGCAACGCCCAGCGCGCACACGGCGGCCATCACCAGCGCGAAGACGGCGGGGCGGCGAAAGGCTGGCTGGGAGGAAATCGCTTGGCTCATGGGGAAAACAGGGCGCCTTTTGCCGAAACGCAACTGGAAATCCAAGCGCGAATGCGTAAGGCGGGAAACATGAGTGACGAACCGCGCAAATCCGGGCCTTCCTACACCTACGAACAGGCGGGTGTCTCGATCGAGGCGGGCAATGCGCTCGTCAAGGCGATCGGGCCGCTGGTCAAGGCAACGATGCGCCCCGGCGCGGACGGTGAAATCGGCGGTTTCGGCGGCTTCTTCGATCCGAAGGCCGCGGGCTACAAGGACCCGCTGCTGGTCGCGGGCAACGACGGCGTCGGCACCAAGCTCAAGCTCGCCATCGACAGCGACAAGCACGACACCGTCGGGATCGATCTCGTCGCCATGTGCGTGAACGATCTGATCGTGCAAGGCGCCGAACCGCTGTTCTTCCTCGACTATTTCGCGACCGGGAAACTGGAAAACGGTGTTGCAGAGCGCGTGATCGCGGGCATCGCCGAGGGCTGCAAGCAGGCCGGGTGCGCGCTCATCGGCGGCGAGACCGCGGAGATGCCGGGCATGTATGCGGAGGGCGATTACGACCTCGCCGGCTTCTGCGTCGGCGCCGTCGAACGCGGCGAACAACTAACCGGCGCACGTGTCGCACCCGGACATGTTTTGCTCGGCCTTGCCAGTTCGGGCGTGCATTCGAACGGCTATTCGCTGGTACGCAGGCTGGCCGCTGACAAGGGCTGGAAGCTCGACCGCCCCGCCCTGTTCGACCGCGACCGCCTGCTGATCGATGCGCTGATCGAACCCACCCGGATATATGTGAAGAGCCTGCTGCCGGTCGTGCGCGACGGGCTGGTCGATGCGCTGGCGCACATCACGGGCGGCGGCCTGCTGGAGAACATCCCGCGCGTCCTGCCTGCCGGCGCGCATGCCGAGGTCGATGCCGATTGCTGGGAGCAGCCGGGACTGATGGCCTTCCTCCAGGCGCAGGGAAATATCGAACCCGCCGAAATGGCCCGCACGTTCAACTGCGGCGTCGGCATGGTGCTGGCGGTCGAACCGGCCAATGCCGAACTCGTCCGTACCCGTCTCGAGGATGCCGACGAGACCGTTGTTCCCGTGGGGCGGATCGTCGAGGGCGACAAGGGCTGCACCGTCCGCGGATCTGCCGGCACCTGGGCTGCGCGCGAGGATTGGTCGGCGACTCACAATGCCTGAGAAGGCGAAAATCGCGGTCTTCGTGTCCGGCAAGGGCACCAACATGGCCGCGCTGCTCTATGCGAGCCGCCTGCCGGGAGCTGCCTACGAAATCGTACTGGTGGCGGCCAACGATCCGCATGCCGAAGCATTGACGCTGGCGAAAGCCGAAGGGGTCGCAACTTTCGCGCTGGCGCACAAGGGCATGGCGCGCGCGGATCACGATGCGGGGATGGAGCGGGCTGCGCTCGATGCCGGGGCGCACTATATCGTTCTGGCGGGTTACATGCGCATCCTTACGCCGGACCTCGTGCAGCGCTGGGAGGGGCAGATGGTCAATATCCATCCCTCGCTGCTGCCGAAGTATCCGGGCCTCGATACGCACGCCCGTGCGATCGAAGCTGGCGACAGCCATGCCGGCGCGACCGTCCATCTGGTGACCGAGGAACTCGACTCGGGCGAGGCGCTCGGACGGATCGAGGTCGCGATCTGGCCCGGCGACACGCCCGAGAAGCTCGCGAACCGTGTGCGTGTGGCCGAACACCAGCTCTACCCGCGCGTACTCGCCGACTACGTCTCGCGCGGGAACGATCCAGAGTGGTTGCTGGAGCGGGTGCGCGAGCGGGCGCTGGCGCTGCCGCAAACGCATGAACGCGATAGCCACGGGGCTCCGGGTTTCCGTGTCGGCACGCTCAAATCGGGCAAGTTCTTCGCCTATTTCTCCGACCAGCATCACGGTGTCGAGCACATCTCCTTGCTCGTCAAATGCGCCAGCCAGGACGAGCTCGAAAACCTCGTCGAGGCGCAACCCCACGCCTATTACAAGCCCGCCTATTACGGAGCGAGCGGCTGGATCGGCGTGATCCTGAACCGGCCCGGCGTCGACTGGGAGCATGTCGCCGAATGGCTGCAGCGCAGCTGGCGACTGGTCGCTCCCAAGAGCGCGACCAAGCTGCTCGATGCGGCGGACGAGTTCTAGCGCGGATGGCAGTCCCGCCCCGCCCGCACCCTCTGGCGCGCGCCAGGACGGCCGTCTGGGCGAACCGCGCGGTGCAAACGCTATGGGATCGCGGCGTCACCCCGAAACCGCCACTGGATCCCGATTTCCTGTGGGAGGTGGGCAGCCGCGGCTTTACCCCCGAAGACGAGCGCGCTCAGAGATCCGTGGCCGAGATCGAGGATTTCCGGCTCCGGCTGGAACGGCTGTGCACGAGCCTGCGCGACGAGGCGCAGCTCAATGCGCTTGGCCACACCATGGCCTACGGCCAACTGACCTCCGCCATCCGCAAGCGTCACGCGCTTGGGCGCGCCTGGCGCGAAGACCCGGCGCTCGCCCAAGCCGGGATCGCTCCACCGATCATCGTGATCGGCCAGATGCGTGCGGGAACGACGCGGATGCACCGCCTGCTCGCCGCCGACCCGCGCCACACCGGCACGCGCTTTTGCAACAGCCACGATCCGGTCCCGGCATCGCCCGATCTGCGCCCGCTCAAAGCCGGGGCCGCACTGGCCATAGCCCGGCGTATCAACCCCTGGCTCGATGCGATCCATCCCTTCGGCGCAACCCGCATCGACGAGGAGATCGGCTGGCTCGCGGGAGCACTCTCTCCCGCTACCTTCGAAGCGCAGTGGCACATTCCTTCATTCGTCGCCTGGAGCGAGGCGCGCGACAGCGCCCCCGTATACGCGGAGTTCGCGCGCATCCTGCGCACCGACGCAGCGACCATGGGCGATGCAGGCCGGCCGCGCGTGCTCAAGTGCCCGCAGTTTTCCGAAGACTTGCCCGCGCTGCTGGCGCAATTTCCCGAGGCTCGTCTCGTCGTCACCCGCCGCGCGCATGCAGACGTAATCTCCAGTTCGGTATCGCTCGTCGCGAGCCAGATGGCATTCCAGAGCGACCATTCCGACCTCGATCGGATCGAGGCCGAATGGCGGCGCAAGCTCACCATGAGAGACGCGCGGATCGACGCGGCATTGGCCGATTTCGGGGGACCGGTTGCCTTCGTCGATTTCGATGCGCTTGGACGAGACTGGGAAGCGGAGATCGCCCGTACCTATGGCGCCCTGGGACTGGAGCTTTCTGAGGATGCGCTAACTGCCATGAGGCGCGAACAGCAGAAGGCCGCTTCCGGCAGGCATTTGGACCATCGGTCGCAGATCGCGGATTTTGGCCTGAACGAGGCGGCAGCGCCGATACGCTAGGCCAGGTTTTGCGCGGCGAACTTCGGCAGCGTCAGCGCGTGGCCGGCGCGCGTGACGTGGATCGAGGATATCTTCGACCCGTCGAACTCGACCCGCCACATCGTGTCGCCGGCGAGTTCTTCGAATTCGCTTTCGAGATAGCCACGCACCAGTACCGATTCGTCATGCGCATCGATCGACTGGATGCGGACCTGCGAATTGGCATTGACGTTGCGGAAGGCACAGTCGCTGGCGAGCACTTCGTCGCGTCCCGTCACTCTGCAACCACCCGTGTCCACAAAGGCGAAATCCCTCGCCATCATCGGCCGGGCATCATCGTGATTGCGCGCATTCATCGCATCGACAAATGCACGTGTCGCCGCAATTCTCTCAAGCTTGCGACGCCGGCCGGGAAGGAGGCTGGTCAGCACAACGGGGACGACCTTAGCGAAAATCGTCCCCGTTGGGTATGTTCTTTACCTCTGCGCTGCGGGAAGCAGCAAGCAAGGTCGTCAGCCGACGATTTCGTCTTCGTTGAAGAAGAAGTCGATCTCGATCTTGGCGTTCTCGTCGCTGTCCGAACCGTGGACCGAATTGGCTTCGATCGATTCGGCGTAGGTCTTGCGAATAGTGCCTTCATCGGCATCGGCCGGGTTGGTAGCGCCCATCACATCGCGGTTGCGCTTCACGGCGTCTTCGCCTTCGAGCACCTGCACGACGACCGGACCCGAGATCATGAAGTCGACCAGCTCGCCGAAGAAGGGGCGTTCCTTGTGGACCGCGTAGAAGCCTTCGGCCTGCTCGCGGGTCATCTGGATGCGCTTCGAAGCGACGACGCGCAGGCCGGCTTCTTCCAGCATCTTGGTGACCGCGCCGGTCAGATTGCGGCGGGTGGCATCGGGCTTGATGATCGAGAAGGTGCGGGTAACCGCCATGGTGAATTCCTTGAGTGGATTGTGCGGGGGAGAGATTTCTCGCGCGCGCCCCTAGCGCCGCGCGCGCGCGCGGGCAAGGTTCATTCGAGCCCGCGCCCTATCGAAAGCTGGGCTTCGGTCAGGTCCTCTTCGCGCTTGGCAGTGAAGGAAAAGCTGGTGCCATCCGGGCGCTCGCCGCCGATCATCTGCGTCGCGCCGGTCTCCAAAGCCATGGCGACGTCGATCCCGGCCGCTTCCGCCTGCGCGCGGTAATGCGCGATCATCTCGTCGGGGGTAGCCTCGCTTTCGAGCGCAAGCAGGACAAGCTGCCCACCGGCGCGTTCGACCCGTGTGTTGTTGGTCACCGTTGCGCCGGGAAAGACCGTAAAGTTCTGCGGGAGAGACACCGGTACCTTCTGACCCGACCGCATCGTCGTGGTGGTGCCCGCTTCGTCGACATAGCGCGCGCTGGTTTCGCCAGTCTCGCGGTCAATATCGTAGGTCCCGCGCGGATCGCTATCGCCTTCCTCGTCGACGCCAGCCTTGTCGGACGTTTGGGCGCCGCACGCGGTAATCGCCAATGAGGCGGATACGAAGGCGGCGAGACGGGAGCGGCGCGAACGAGGTATCATGCCAATTCGACCATCGAGACCGGCGGATGTTCCCTCACTGGCCCTCGCGCCAGGCCCCGTTTTCATCCTGCTTGTTGATGCGGTTGTCGACACCGTCCTCCTTGGCGAAGCGGCGCCAGAGATCGGCCGCGGCATCGCGGTGCCCGGCGCCGAAGAGCAGGAGCACGCGGTCGAAGCCCAGCGCTTCGTCACGCCACTGGCCATCGGCAATCAGCGCCATGCGCGCATCGTTGGGCGCCGTGCACGAATCCGAGAGAAGGATCGGCTGGCGCGCCGCGTGCGGAGCATCGGCCATTCCGTTGGCGAGGAAGGCTGCCCCGCCCTGTTCCCACAGGACGTTGGAAAGGTGCTGACGCTGGTCTTCGTCGCCGCTCACCACCACCAGCCTCTCTCCCGCCTGCAAGACCTTGCGCGCCAGCTTGGCGACGGTGACGTCGACAGGATCGCGGCTCAGCTGGTAGAAATCCACGCGAGTGGTCATTTGGGTTGCCTTACCGCTTCGCGACCGGGGGACATTGGTGTCATCTTGCAGCTTCACCGTTTGGTTTCGGCCTGTTCCTGCGGCACCGTTCCGAGCAATATTTCACCTCGTCCCAGTCGCGTTCCCACTTCTTGCGCCAGGTGAACTCGAGGCCGCAGGCAAGACAGGTCTTGGTGGGCAGATCGCCCTTGCGCCGCATCTTGCCCGTGCCCTTGGCCACCGCTTCTGGTCAGCCCTCCAGCGTGTCGCGCACGAAGCGATCGACGAGGCGCACGCCGTAGCCGGTCGCGCCCTTGCCCCAGGTCCGACCCGGCTTGTCCGACCAGACCATCCCCGCGACGTCGACATGCGCCCAGGGCGTGCCATTGGCGATGAAGCGCTGGAGGAACTGTGCCGCGGTGATCGAGCCGGCTGCCTTGCCGCCGATGTTCTTCATGTCGGCGATCGGCGAATTGATCAGCTTGTCGTAAGCCGGACCGATCGGCATGCGCCAGTTGCGGTCGCCGGTGGCTTCGCCAGCCTCGTGCAGGTTCTTCGCCAGCGTGTCGTCATTGGAGAAAACGCCGGCAAATTCGTTCCCCAGGGCGATGATCATTGCCCCGGTGAGGGTTGCGAAGTCGATGACACGGGCGGGCTGGAATTCCTCCTGCGTCCAGTGCAGCGCATCGGCCAGCACCAGCCGTCCCTCGGCATCGGTGTTGAGAACTTCGATCGTCTGGCCGCTCATGGAGGTGACGACATCGCCGGGACGCTGCGCGTTGCCATCGGGCATGTTTTCGACCAGCCCCATCACGCCGACGAGATTGGCCTTCGCCTTGCGCGAAACCAAGGCAAGCATCGCTCCGGCAACCGCGCCGGCCCCGCCCATGTCCCATTTCATGTCTTCCATGCCCGGTCCCGGCTTGATCGAGATGCCGCCGGTGTCGAAGGTCACACCCTTGCCGACGAAGGCGGTCGGGGCCTCGCCCGGAATTCCTCCGTTCCAGCGGATCGCGAGAATGCGCGATTCGCGTACAGATCCCTGACCGACACCGAGCAGCGAGCCCATGCCGAGCTTTTCCATCTCGGCTTCGTCGAGCACGATCAGTTCGGCGCCCGTACCCTCGAAGCGCTGCTGGCAGCGCGCAACAAAGCTCTCGGGATACAGGATGTTGGCCGGTTCGGTTATGAGCTCACGAGTGAATTCGACGCCGGTGGCGACATGCGCCATGTCGTTCCAAGCCGCTTCGGTGCCTTCTGGCGCGCCGACCACGGTCACGCCGGCCAGCGTGACCTTCTGCTCGTCCTTCATCCGCGTACGATAGATGTCGTAGCGCCAGTTGCGCAGCCGCAGGCCAAGCAACACGCTGGCTGCCTCTTCGGACGTCAGGCCGCTTTCCGAAAGGTCGAGGGCCAGATGCTCATCGCCGCTCGATTGGAACTTCGCTGCCAATGCGGCTCCGGCCTTCTCGCAGTTGGCGAGACGCGCTTCGTCATTCCTGTCGCCCGCGCCCACGATCGCGAGACGCAGGACCTCGCCATCGCGTTCGACGAATCCGTCGAACAGCTGTCCGGCATTGCCCTTGAACCGCGCGGTTGCCATTCCTTCGGTCATCGCCTTGTCGAGCCCGGCGGGAACCCTTCCCTTGTCGGTGACTTGCGCAACAAGGCGCGCAACCTGCGGGCGGGACTGGCTGAACTGAATATTCATGGGATCTCCGGAGACAATTTTCGGTCGGGACGGCGCAGGCGATGCGCGCCGTGCAAGGATGGCGATTGCGATTAGGCGTGGCCGGTGCGATAGGCAAGCCATGCTCCCGCCCGTCGAGACTGCCCTGCAAGCCAGCCGGGAGGCCCTCCGTCCCGTAACCCTCACCGCAAGCGCCTTGGCGCTTGTCGCCGCGGCACCGCTCGCCGCGCAGGCAGCCGCGGACGATGTCGGCTCCGTCGTCGACCCCCAGGGCGAGCCCGGCGACCCACAGCCCGACCGGCCGACCGTCGACAATGCGGCGGATGTCGACGCGCTGCTGAGCCTCCCAGATCCCAATGCCGGCCTCGACACGCCTCCGCCGCCGACCGGCGATGACGGGATCAATGCTTCGGGCAATCGTGAGATCGATTTCGAAGCGGATATTCTCGAATACAGTTCGAACAGCGAGGTCGTCACCGCCAGCGGCAATGTCGTGTTGCGCAGCGGAGACCGCAGCTTGCGCGCCGATTCGGTCAGCTGGAGCCAGCGCACAGGCGTGATCGTTGCCGAGGGTCGCGTCCGTTTCGTCGACGAGAACGGCAACCAGCTGTTTTCCGAACGCATCGAACTGACCGACGAGTTCGAGGCCGGCGCGATGGAAAACCTCCTGCTGGCGCTGCGTCAGGGAGGGCGGCTGGCCGCCAATCGCGGGATCAGGGAGAGCAACGGGACCGTCGCGCTCGAGGAGGCCGCCTACACCGGCTGTTCGGTGGTCGATCCAAAGGGCTGCTCGCGCGACCCGAGCTGGCGGATTACCGCCGAGCGCGTGATCTACGATCCCGACATCCAACGCATCAAGTTCACGGGCGCATTCCTCGAGTTGTTTGGTGCGCGGATCCTGCCGCTCCCCGGCCTCACCGTGCGCACCGACGGCGGTGCGGTCTCGGGTTTCCTCGTCCCCGACCTGCGCGTGTCCGAAAGCAATGGCGTGGAAGTGTCGGGCAGCTACTACCTCCGTTTCGCCGACAATCGCGACCTTACGCTGACAACGCATCTCTATACCGACGCAGCCCCGATGGTTGCGTCGCAATGGCGCCACCTGACCGAGACCGGCGCCTACCAGATCACTGGCTATGCGACACACAGCCAGCGTATTTCGAGCCTCACCGGCGTGATGACCAGCGAAGACGAATTTCGCGGATATGTCTTCGCCAACGGCAAATTCCAGCTCTCGCCCGACTGGAGCCTGACGGGCTCGATCCGGCGAACTACCGATCGCACCTTCCTGCGGCGGTACGACATCAGCCGCGACGACCGCCTGCGTTCCACGATCGAACTCGAGCGGATCGGCAAGAACACCTATTTCTCGCTAGCCGGTTGGGCGACACAGACGCTGCGCCTCGACCAGCCGCAAGGCGAGGTCCCGGTCGCGCTGCCGGTGCTCGACGTTCGCTGGCGTCCCGATACGCCGATCCTCGGTGGCCAGCTCGAGCTGCAGGGCAACACGCTCGCGATCAGCCGCGAAGTCGGGCAGGACACGCAGCGCGCCTTTGCCCGGGCGCAGTGGGATCTGCGCCGGGTTACCGGGCTGGGACAGGTCGTGACTCTAACCGGGATGCTGCGCGGTGACGTCTACCACTCGGACGAGAATTTCCTCACTTCGACCGCCAGCTATCGCGGCAATCCCGGCTGGGAATATCGCGGTGTCGCGCTGGGTGCTGTCGACGTCCAATGGCCCTTTGTCGGCGAGGCCTTCGGTGGCACCCAGGTATTCACGCCGCGCGTGCAGTTGGTCGCCACTCCGCCCACCAAGAACCTCGCCATCCCGAACGAGGATGCACGGGCGATCGATCTTGAGGATTCGAACCTCTTCGCGCTCAACCGCTTCCCCGGCTACGACAGGGTCGAGGACGGAGCGCGGATCACTTACGGTTTCGACTGGTCGCTGCGGATCCCGAACTGGGAGCTCAAGACCACGATCGGCCAGTCCTACCGCTTCGATAGCGACCGCGACATCCTGCCGGTCGGGACCGGCCTTTCGGAGCGCTTCTCCGATTACGTCGGTCGGACCGAAGTGCGCTACAAGGACTTCCTGCGCTTCACGCACCGCTTCCGGCTCGACAAGGACAATCTGGCGATCCGCCGCAACGAGATCGATGCCACGGTGGGTTCGCGCAAGACCTATGCCGAGCTCGGCTATGTCCGCCTCAACCGCGACATTACGCAGGTCGAGGACCTCCAGGATCGCGAGGAATTGCGCGGGGCGGTTCGAATTGCCTTTGCCAACTACTGGTCGGTATTCGGATCGGGCGTGTTCAACCTGACCGACCGCAACGAGGATCCCACACTCGCTTCGGATGGGTTCGATCCGATCCGCACGCGCCTCGGGGTGGCGTACCAGGACGATTGCCTCGAACTCGGCCTGACCTGGCGGCGTGACTACATCACTTCCGGCGATGCCGAACGTGGCGATACCTTCCAGGTCTATTTCAGCTTGAGAAATCTGGGTTTCCGCTAGGCCGCGCTTATTGGCACCTTGCGCCAAACACGCTATCCGGCCCGCGATTATCAGCTTCGGTTAAGCCGCGGCACCGCAATGCGGGCGGCATATTCGGGCATCCCGGCGATGCCGCAAGATAGGTTCGACACGTGACTGCACAGATGATTTCCAAACTGCTTTCCCTTGCCGCAGCGACCGGCCTCGCTGCCGCGCCCATAGCCGGACAGGCGCAGCAGGCCACCGCTCAGGGCGATTTGCTCGGCTTGCCCAGCGATCTCAGCATGCTGCAGGATACCGATCCCAACCGCCGGGTGGCGACCGCGGTCGTGAATGGCTTCGTGATCACCGAGACCGATATCGATCATCGTGTCGCGCTCCTGCTGGCAGCCAACCAGCGCCCGGTCAGCGAAGAGGAAATGATTCGCGTCCGGATGCAGGTGCTCCGCAACCTGATCGACGAAACGCTGCAGATCCAGGCGGCCGAGGCTCAGGAACTCGAGGTTCCCCAAGTCGAAATCGAACAGACCTATGCCGGTCTGGCCGCGCAGAATTTCGAGCAACGACCGGAAGCCATGGATGACTATCTCCGCTCGATCGGATCATCGCCCGAAACGCTCAAGCGCCAGATCAAGGGCGAACTGGCCTGGAACCGGTTGCTTCGCCGGAATGTCGCGCCGTTCGTCAATGTCTCCGCAGAAGAGGTCAACGAGCTGATCGAACGCCTCGAAGCCTCGCGCGGCACCGAGGAATTCCGGCTGGGCGAAATCTACCTTTCCGCCACTCCCGAGACCGAGACCGCGGTCGAGGCCAACGCCAACAAGATCGTCGAACAACTCCGGCAGGGCGGCAGTTTCGTCGCCTATGCGCGCCAGTTCTCCGAAGCATCGACGGCAGCGGTGGGCGGCGATCTCGGCTGGATCCAGCTCGCGCAGCTCAAGAACGCGCAGCTCGAGGCCGTTGCTGCGGAAATGGCCCCCGGCCAGCTGGTGGGGCCAATCCGCATCCCGGGCGGTTTCTCGATCCTTTATTTGATCGATAAACGGCAGATCCTGATGGCCGATCCGCGCGACGCCATGCTCAGCCTCAAGCAGATCCAGATTTCCTTTGACCCGGGTACTTCGCAGGAAGCCGCGCAGCGACGTGTGGCAGCGTTTACGCAGGGCGTGCGTGCCATCCGTGGCTGCGGCGATGCCGAGAATGCGGCTGCAGCACTCGGCGCGACCGTGGTAACCAATGACCAGATCCGCGTTCGGTCGCTGCCCGACCAGTTGCAGAACGTCATTCTTCAGCTGCAGGTCGGCCAATCGACCCCGCCGTTCGGTTCGTTCGAAGAGGGCGTGCGCGTGCTGATGCTGTGTGGCCGCGACGATCCGCAAGTGGCCGCGGGACCCAACTTCGACCAGCTTATGGGGCAGCTCGAGGACGAGCGCGTCGAAAAGCGTGCCCAGCGTTACCTGCGCGACCTGCGCAACGACGCCTTCATCGAGTACAACTGAGCCGGATGACTGCCCCCCTTGCCGTCTCGCTTGGCGATCCGGCGGGCATCGGGCCGGAAATCATCGCCGAAAGCTGGGCGCGGCGCCGCGAATGCGGCCTCGCGCCCTTTTTCGCGGTCGGCGGCGCCGGTGTGCTCGCCCGCGCAGCGCATGTCCGCGGCCTGGATATCGCGGTCGAGCAGATCGACGATCCGTCTGCGGCCGATAGCGTATTTGAAACCGCCTTGCCGGTATTGGGCTCCGAGGATTGCGAGGCCAAGGCCGGACATCCCGACGAGCACGGCGCCGCACTGGCGCTGCATTCGCTGGCCGAAGCCACGCGGTATGCGCTGCTAGGTTCGGCTGCTGCGGTCGTAACCGCCCCAATCGCCAAAGCGCAACTCGCACATGTCGGTTTCGAATATCCGGGCCAGACCGAGTTCCTGGCCGATGTCTGCGGACTGGACCGCGACGATGCGGTCATGATGCTCGCGGGACCAAGCCTGCGCGCCGTGCCGCTGACCGTCCACTGCGCACTTTCCGAAGTGCCCTCACGCCTCACGCAGCGTTTGATCGAGCATCGTGCGCGGATCGTGGCACAGGCGCTTATTCGTGATTTCGGTATTGCCGCCCCGCGGCTGGCGGTTTGCGGCCTCAATCCCCATGCCGGTGAAGGCGGTAGGTTCGGCGACGAGGAAGCGAAGGTCATCGAACCGGGGATCGAGACGCTCCGGGGCGAGGGTCTGCTGATAACCGGTCCGCATCCCGCCGATGCGCTCTTCACCCCTCGATCGCGACAGACCTATGATGCGGCGCTGGCCATGTATCACGATCAGGCGCTGGTGCCGCTCAAGGCGCTCGATTTCGACGAGGGCGTCAACGTGACATTGGGCTTGCCAATCGTGCGTACGAGTCCCGATCATGGCACGGCATTCGATATCGCCGGCCAGCGGCTGGCCGACCCGGGCGCGATGATCGCTGCGCTGCGTATGGCAGGCGAGATGGCCGAACGGCGGGCCGCGCATGACTGACCTGCCCCCCTTGCGCGACGTCATCGCGCGGCACGGTCTCAGCGCATCGAAGGCGCTGGGTCAGAACTTCCTGTTCGACGAGCAACTGCTCGACCGCATCGCCGCCCTGCCGGGCGACCTCGCGGGAAGACAGGTGCTGG
>JBFOLW010000210.1:0-2402 GCA_040830305.1 Erythrobacter sp. | reverse complement strand
TTGCTAGGCGCGCGCCGACCTTGCCGGGGGCGACTCCCGTCACCCATCCACGGCCAGGATCGCACAGACTTTTCTTCCGGACCCGAGAGGACCTCAAGCGCGTGGATATTTCCGCCGGTATTCAGGCTAGCCTGGCAGGGCGTTACGCTTCGGCCCTGTTCGATCTCGCTAGCGAAAACGGAACCGTGACCGCAGTCGAATCGGACCTCGACAAGGTCGAGGCCGCGCTCGCCGAATCGGCCGAGCTCGCCGCTGTCACGACCAATCCCAAGGTTTCGCGCGATGCCGCGCAGAAGGCCCTGTGGGGCGTCTCCGCCATTCTCGGCGTGTCCGAGCTGACGCAGAACTTCCTCGGCGTGCTGGCTCAGAACCGCCGCCTGTCGCAGCTGCCGAAAGTGATCCGCGCCTTCCGCGCGATCGCCGCCGCGCAGCGCGGTGAAGTCACCGCCGAAGTGGCCAGCGCCCATGCGCTGACCGATGCGCAGCTCGATGCACTCAAGACCAAGCTGACGGCCCGCGAAGGCCGCACGGTCAAGCTTTCCACGAAGGTCGACCCCGATCTGCTCGGCGGCCTCGTCGTCACCATCGGTTCGAAGCGCATCGACGCCTCGATCCGCACCCGTCTCAATTCGCTTTCGCAAGCCATGAAGGCTTAAAGGACACACATCATGGATATCCGCGCCGCAGAAATCTCGAAGGTCATCAAGGACCAGATCGCCAATTTCGGAACCGAAGCCGAAGTCAGCGAAGTCGGCTCCGTGCTGTCGGTGGGTGACGGTATTGCCCGCATCCACGGCCTCGACAACGTCCAGGCTGGCGAAATGATCGAATTCGCCAATGGCGTTCAGGGCATGGCGCTGAACCTCGAGAACGACAATGTCGGCGCCGTGATCTTCGGCTCGGACGCGGAGATCAAGGAAGGCGACAGCGTCAAGCGGACGCAGACGATCGTCGACGTTCCCGTCGGCAAGGCGCTGCTCGGTCGCGTCGTCGACGCTCTCGGCAACCCGATCGACGGCAAGGGCCCGATCGCAACCACCGAGCGCCGCCTGGTCGAACAGAAGGCTCCCGGCATCATCCCGCGCGAATCGGTTTCCGAGCCGGTGCAGTCGGGCCTCAAGGCCATCGACGCGCTCGTCCCGGTCGGCCGCGGCCAGCGCGAACTGATCATCGGCGACCGCCAGACCGGCAAGTCGGCCGTCGCCATCGACACCTTCATCAACCAGAAGGAAGTCAACCAGGGCGACGACGAGAGCAAGAAGCTCTACTGCATCTACGTCGCCGTCGGCCAGAAGCGCTCGACCGTCGCGCAGATCGTCAAGCAGCTCGAAGAAAACGGCGCGATGGAATATTCGATCGTCGTCGCCGCGACCGCTTCGGAGCCCGCTCCGCTCCAGTACCTCGCGCCCTACACCGGCGCCGCGATGGGCGAGTTCTTCCGCGACAACGGCATGCACGCCGTGATCGTGTACGACGACCTTTCGAAGCAGGCCGTTGCCTACCGCCAGATGTCGCTGCTGCTGCGTCGTCCTCCGGGCCGCGAAGCTTATCCGGGTGACGTTTTCTACCTCCACAGCCGCCTGCTCGAGCGTGCGGCGAAGATGAACGGCGCCAACGGCGGCGGTTCGCTGACCGCGCTGCCGATCATCGAAACGCAGGCAGGCGACGTGTCGGCCTATATTCCGACCAACGTGATCTCGATCACCGACGGCCAGATCTTCCTCGAAACCGACCTGTTCTACCAGGGGATCCGCCCGGCGATTAACGTCGGCCTGTCGGTCAGCCGTGTGGGCGGCGCCGCCCAGACCAAGGCGATGAAGAAGGTCTCGGGCTCGATGAAGCTCGACCTCGCGCAGTACCGCGAAATGGCCGCCTTCGCGCAGTTCGGCTCGGATCTCGACGCCGCGACGCAGAAGCTGCTCAACCGCGGTGCGCGCCTGACCGAGCTGCTCAAGCAGCCGCAGTTCTCGCCGATGCCGTTCGAAGAGCAGACCGTGTCGATCTTTGCCGGCACCAATGGCTACATCGACGAAGTGCCTGTCGACCGCGTGACCGACTACGAAGCGCAGATGCTGAGCTTCATGCGTGCCGAACACGCCGACGTGCTGGAAACCATCCGCACCACCGGCAAGTTCGAGGACGATACCAAGGCCAAGGTTGTCGACGCGCTCAAGACCTTCGCCAAGCAGTTCGCCTGAGCCCCAAGAGACACGAAGATAGGGAGCCGAAATGGCTAGCCTCAAGGAACTCAAGGGCCGGATCAACTCGGTCAAGTCGACCCAGAAGATCACCAAGGCCAAACAGATGGTCGCAGCGGCCAAGCTGCGCCGTGCGCAGGCGGCTGCCGAAGCTGCACGCCCCTATGCCGAACGGCTGTCGGGCGTGATGGCTTCGCTGGCCGG